>JBCBWJ010000222.1:0-5714 GCA_039817165.1 Pseudomonadota bacterium
CAGACGTAGCGGGTTTTCTCATCCTGGGTTGGGCGGGCGCGCATTCGCAGCAAGCCAAAGAGAATGAGCACCGCGTGGGATGCGGCCAGCATCATGAACATGGCCGCGGGCCCGTATTGATCGATGAGGGTCGAGGCCAGAAGCGGAGCGGCGATCGCACCTGACGCAAAGCAGAACATGAGTGCTGCTGCCAGCTCTACCCTTTGTTCCGGGGTGGCGAAGTCATTGGCGTGGGCGGCTGCGACCGAATAGATCGGGAAGGATGTCAGCCCGAAAAAGAACGCGGTGAGCATGACGCCATTGGCGCTGAGCCCTTGCAGGCTCGCTGTCACGATGCAGCTGATGATGGCCGCGACAGACAGACCGATCATCACGTAGCGGCGGTCATATTTGTCTGCAAGCCACCCGGCCGGGAGCTGCGCCAGCGCGCCGCCCAGAATGAAGACTGCCAAGAAATAGGCGATCTGATCGATCGCAAGGCCAACGCGGTCACCGTAGAGCGGCCCCACCATGCGGAACGTGGCACCAGAAAGCGAGGCCACGATGACGCCCATGGCTGCGAGTGGCGAGGCTTTGAACGCCAGCGAGGGCCTCAGACGCGGGGCCGAAGGTGTCTCAGGTTGGCGGCGTTTGGTCAGCACCAGCGGCAACAGCGACGCGCAGCAAAACATCGCGAGTATGTTGTAAGAGACGTAGGAGGCAGGTTCGAGCACGGAAATCATCATCTGTGCCAAAAGCTGCGCGCCCATATCCGTGACCCGGTAAACCCCCATCGCACGGCCGCGCGTTTCGTTTGTCAGTTTGGCATTGAGCCAAGCCTCGATCACCGTGTAACAGCCCGCCACGCAGACCCCTGAGGCCACGCGCATTCCCGCCCAGGCCCAAGGGTCCACCATCAGCATATGCGCCATAAGCCCGATTGTGCCGGCGGCCGTAAACGCGGCAAAGGCGCGAGCGTGCCCCACGGATCCCATGAGCCGCGGCGCCCACCAGCAGCCTATGAAAAATCCCAGAAAATGGGCCGACCCGAGCAAACCGATCTGGGTTGTCGAGAACTCCAGCGTGATGCCAGAGAGCGCATCAAGCGGCCCCACACCGCCGGACGACAGCTGCATCAGGATGACAGCCAAAAACAGGGCGGCGAATGAGATGAGCGTGCTCATGGTAAAGCTATGGCATGTTCACGCCCGAAGGTCAGTGACTATCAGAGACTTTGTGCCTCCGGCGGGAGTATTTCCGGTAAGATGAAGCGCCACACCGCTGTTTCATCTTGCCGGAAATACTCAAATCCCGCAGCGGCGGCGAAGCTTTATCGTTCAATATAGGCGATGATGTTGAGATCGATGTCATCGGCCACAAAGCCGGGAAAGCCACCAGCCCCAAAGGCGGATCTGCTGACGGAACCAAGAAGCTGAACGATAAGGCGGGACCGGTCGGTGCGTTCGGTGCCTTGTTGTCTGTAAAGCCCGGCGGTCAGCGTCACAGGCCGGGTTACCCCGCGGATTGTCAGATCGCCGGTGACCAGCGCGCCCCGCAGGCTGCCTTCGATCTTGGTGGAAGTGAATTCGATCGTGGGGTGGGCGGCAGTGTTTAGGACATTGGGCCCTTTCATGGTCGAGGTCATGAAAAGGACCCCGGCATTGGCGCGGGCGGCATTGAGCGTGACATTGACCTGGCTGCGCGCGAGGTTTTCGAGGTCAAGTTCCATCACCGCGGCCGAGACCGGCATGCGTCCGTAGCGCGGATTGCCCTGGAACTGATAGGTGAAACCCACCACCGATTGTTCCATGTTGAGCCTGTAGCTTTCGGGCGCGGCATGGGCCGGGGCTGCCACCAGGCAGACGAGGAAGGCAAGAGATCGGATCAAATTGGTCATGTAGAGGTTCTAGCGGCATTTTTCCCGCTGACCATTCACAATGTTTCACCCCGATGCGAGCGCGGCTTCGGTTTTGCTTGAGAGTTGCCATTGACCCGGCCGCCCGCGCAGGTGCCAACACTTGGGTGGAGCGGTGCGCGCGCGCAGGCGCGACAGCCGCCAGCCCGAGGCGGTCGGGCCTGTCACTCCCTGATGATGTTGCGTCATGTGCCACCGCGTCTCTATCCCCGGCGCGCCGCCGTCCCCTGGGGTGAGCAAAACCGCCATTGGCGGGATACGCCTCTCTCCAGCGCCAGCCTCTGCCGCCAGATGGAGCCGGCGCACCGGGGTCATGGTGGGCGGCTCGTTCATCTCGGCCACCACCAGCGGCGCTGCCCCGCTGCGCAGCACCTCTTCCAGCGTCCAGAGGATGTCATCCGCGCGGTGCGCGCTGACAAAGGTAAACCGGCTGGGATCCACCAGCGCACACATGCCTTCGGGATTGAGCGTTTCGGTCTGCCAGCCGGGTGTAATCCAGAACACCGGGCCGCTGAGCGCGCCCGCGATCATCAAGGCCAGCATCTGGCGGGCATTGCCGCAGAGCTCATGGGCGCGGGCCTGAGGCAGGGTGATCTCATCGAAAAGTGTGAGCGCGGGACCGGGGCGGTGCGCATGACGGGACAGAAGCTGATTATTGGTGAGGGCGTTCATGAGGTAGAGGTACAATGTTCGCTAAATGTTCTCAACTTCTATTTGACATCCCGGACCTGCGCGAGGCCGCCCGAAAGGGTGGATGAGCGGCCTCTATACCCGCACAAACAAACACGATAAAACGCCGGTAGAAAATGACCAAAGGACCGCCTACATGCAAAGAAATCCGCTTGGCCGCACCGGCATCGAGGTGAGCGCGCTCTGCCTTGGATCCATGACCTGGGGCACCCAGAACACCGAGGCCGAGGGCCACGCCCAGATCGACATGGCGCTCGATCACGGCATCGATTTCCTCGACACCGCCGAGATGTATCCGGTCAACCCCATTTCGCCGGAAACCACCGGCCTCACCGAGACCATTGTGGGTACATGGTTTGCCAAGACAGGGCGGCGCAATGACGTGATCCTCGCCACCAAACACTCTGGTGCGGGGTACAAAGGCGCGCGCGACGGCGCGCCGATTTCCGCCAAGACCATCCCAGACGCTGTGGAAGGATCGCTCAAACGCCTGCAAACGGATGTGATTGATCTCTACCAATTCCACTGGCCCAATCGCGGCAGCTACATGTTCCGCCAGAACTGGGGTTTTGATCCGTCCTCCCAAGATCACGCCGACACCATGGCCCATATGGAAGAGGCGCTTGGCGCGCTGCAAGCGGAAGTGGACAAGGGACGCATCCGTGCCTTTGGACTGTCCAATGAAAGCGCTTGGGGCACGGCCAATTGGCTGCGCATCGCGGCAGAAAAAGGCGGTCCGCGCGTGGCCTCGATGCAGAACGAGTACTCGTTGATGTGCCGGCTTTACGACACCGATCTCGCGGAGCTTTCGGTCAACGAAGACGTGGGTCTTTTGGCCTTTTCCCCGCTTGCCGCAGGGTTCTTGACTGGAAAATACCAGGGCGGTCAAATTCCGCCCGGCTCTCGGATGTCGATCAATGACAATCTGGGCGGGCGCCGCGGCGAGCGGGCCTATCTGGCGGTCGACGCATATCTCGGCGTGGCGCAGAAACACGGGCTCGACGTGACCCAGATGGCGCTGGCCTGGTGTCTGACGCGACCCTTCATGTGCTCTGCCATTTTTGGGGCCACGACGCAGGCGCAGTTGACAACTGCGATTGGGGCGGCGGACATCACGCTCTCGCAAGAGGTGCTGGACGATCTCGACACGGCGCACCGTGCGCATCCCATGCCCTATTGAGCCAAAAAACCGCCGCGCCGCTTGCCCCTGTGACGGCACGCCGTTACACCGGGCTCTGAGCAGGTTAGGGGCAGACGGATGCGGATTCTCATCACCAATGACGATGGCATCAACGCGCCGGGGCTAGAGGTTATGCACGAGATTGCCACCGCCCTCGCCGGGGAGGGGGGCGAAGTCTGGACAGTCGCGCCCGCCTTTGAGCAATCGGGTGTCGGGCACTGCATTTCCTACACGCATCCCTTGATGGTATCAGAGCTGGCCCCCCGCCAATTCGCAGCACAAGGTTCTCCGGCCGATTGCGTGCTGGCCGCGTTTCACGAAGTGATGCGCGGTATGCCGCCTGATCTGGTCCTGTCTGGTGTCAACCGCGGCAATAATTCGGCAGAGAACGCGATGTATTCGGGCACGATCGGCGCTGCAATGGAGGCCGCCCTACAAGGCGTGCCGGCGATTGCGCTCAGCCAATACTATGGCCCGCGCAATGTTCAGCTTGACGACAAGTTTGAGACCGCGCGCACCCATGGCCTGGACTGTGTGCGTGCGATCCTCGACAAGGCTCCTTGGGACAAAAGAAAGCAGGATACGCCTGACTACCGCCTGTTCTACAATGTGAACTTCCCTCCTGTGCCCGCAGCAGAGGTCAAAGGCCTGCGCGCGGTGCGTCAGGGCTATCGCGGGGACGGTCGTTTTGGCATGAAACCGGCCGATGCGCCGTCTGGTCGGACCTTCATGTGGATCACCGGTGCCAACCAACAGGACCCCTCGGGCGATGACACGGATGCCACCGCGAACCTGGACGGCTACATCTCTGTCACGCCGATGCGCGCTGATCTGACGGCACATGACGCTTTGGAGGCTCTCAAGGCCATCGAATGAGCGAAGACGCCACCCATATTGCCGAACGCAAAATGCAGTTTCTCTTTGCACTGCGTTCGCGTGGGGTGACGGAGGCGCGGGTGCTGTCGGCCATGGAAAAGATTGACCGTGGGCAGTTCGTGCGCGGTCATTTCGCGGCCCGCGCCTATGAGGATATGCCGTTGCCTATTGGGTGCGGGCAAACCATTTCACAGCCGTCTGTGGTTGGGCTGATGACCCAGGCGCTGAGGTTGACAGGCCGCGACAAGGTGCTGGAGGTCGGCACAGGATCTGGTTACCAGGCCGCGATCCTCAGCCAGCTGGCCCGCCGTGTCTATTCTGTAGACCGCCATAAGCGATTGGTGACGGAGGCGTCAGAGATTTTTCGCGCGCTCGATCTGACCAATATCACGGCTGTGACCGGCGATGGCAGTTTCGGCCTGCCCGATCAGGCGCCGTTTGATCGCATCCTCGTGACAGCCGCGGCAGAAGACGCGCCTGGCCCGCTCTTGGCGCAATTGAAAATCGGGGGTATCATGGTTCTGCCGGTGGGACAGTCGGATGCCGTCCAAAGCCTGATACGCGTGACGAGAGGTGAAGATGGGTACGACTATGATGAGCTGATTCCGGTACGGTTTGTGCCCTTGGTGGAAGGGATTGGCCGCGACGCATGATGTGTCGTAGCCGCGTATGAGTGACGAAAACAGCCCCCGCTGAGAAGAAGAGGGGCTTGGACTTGTGAGGACCTGATCGAGATGACCCGAGACAAGATCGGACAGCCGACGAAATACGGCCTGTTGACGGGCAGTGCCCTTTTGATGGCGGCTTGTTCTGGCCCGCTTGACTTTGACTTGCGTGGCGGCTTTGGCGATGCGCCCTCCACGGCAGAGGCAGCCCGATCCGCGAGCAGCACAGCAAATCGCCCCGTCCCGGACGACCGCGGCGTTATCTCTTATCCAAGCTATCAGGTGGCTGTGGCCCAGCGTGGCGATACAGTCGATACACTGGCGGCGCGCGTTGGTGGCAACGTGGCCCAGATCGCGCGCTTCAACGGGTTGGATACCGGCGACACCCTGCGCGAAGGCGAGATCGTGG
>JBCBWJ010000223.1:0-5706 GCA_039817165.1 Pseudomonadota bacterium
CCCCCGCGAACTGATCCTGGTGATCCAGGCCCTCGTCATCCTCTTCGCCGGCGCGCTCGACAACATGGTGCGCATGCCCCTGGAGCGCGTGTTCCTTGCCCTGCGCCGAAAGGATGCCCCATGACCGGTATCACCCCCTACCTGCCGGGCATCATCGCCGCCTATTCGATCCTGCTTGTGGGCGCATCCTCCCCCGGTCCGGCGGTGGCCATGCTGCTCGGCATCTCCACAAACCAGGGGCGGCGGCAGGCGCTCATCACATCGCTGGGCATCGCGACCGGGTCCATGACAATCAACATCCTGACCCTTCTGGGCATAGGCTTGCTGCTGTCAGAGGCCGCCTGGGCGATGACCGCCCTGCGTATCATAGGCTCTGCCTACCTCCTTTGGCTCGCCTGGGGTGCCTTCCGCAAAGCGGTCCACCCACCGTCGGTCACCGTGGCCCATGTCACACCCAAACCCGCCTCCGTGCTCTTTTGGCAAGGCTACCTGCTGCAGGTCACCAACCCCAAGGCCATCGCCTTCTGGCTCGCCATCGCCTCCGTGGGTGCCGTCACCGGCGCGAGCCCCGCCATCATCGCGACCTTCGTTGCTGGCGCCTTCGTCATTTCGTTTCTGGCCCACGGTGCCTGGGCCGTCATGCTCTCAACGAAACCCGTCCGGCTGGCCTACACCCGCGCCCGGCGGTGGATCGAGGCGGGTTTGGGCATCTTCTTCGTCTTCGCCGCCTACAAAATCGCCACGTCGGAGCGCTGAGCGATGGATTTCCTGACCGCCCTGCAAATCCTCGACTCCACCATCCGGCTCGCGACCCCGCTCCTGCTGGCCTGCCTCGCCGGTCTCTTTTCCGAGCGCGCGGGCATCTTCGACATCGGGCTGGAGGGCAAAATGCTCTTTGCAGCGTTCTTTTCCGCTGCCGTGGCTTTTGTCTCAGGTTCCGCCTGGCTCGGCCTGCTCGCGGGCATCGCGGCGTCCATGTCACTGGCGGCTCTGCACGGCATCGCATCCATCACCTTTCGCGGCGATCAACTGATCTCGGGCGTGGCCATCAACTTTCTCGCCGCCGGTCTGTCTGTACTGATCGCCCAAAGCTGGTTCGCCCAAGGCGGCCGCACGCCCTCGCTGACCGACGGGGCACGGTTCGATCCCATCACACTGCCGTTCGCAGACCCCCTCAGCGTGGTCCCCGTCCTGGGCCCGATCTACGCAGAGATCATCTCTGGTCACACAATCCTCGTCTACCTCGCTCTCGCTTGCGTGCCCGCCACTTGGTGGATCCTCTTTCGCACCCGCTTTGGCCTGCGCCTGCGCGCGGTGGGCGAAAACCCGGCCGCGGTCGACACCGCCGGCGTCTCCGTCATCGGGTTGCGCTTCGCCGCGGTGGCCATCTGCGGTTTGCTCTGCGGCATCGCAGGCGCCTATCTGGCCACCGCCCTGCAAGCGGGCTTTGTCAAAGACATGACCGCCGGGCGCGGCTTCATCGCGCTCGCCGCACTCATCTTCGCCAAATGGCGCCCATGGCACGCGCTCTATGCCACGCTGCTCTTTGGGTTCCTGCAGGCCATTGCCCTGCGCTATCAAAACATCGAACTGGGCGGGCTGACCCTGCCTGTGCAACTGATGGACGCGCTGCCCTACATCCTGACGGTGATCATCCTTGCAGGCTTTGTCGGCAAGGCCATTCCCCCACGCGCAGGCGGCATAGCCTATGTCAAGGAACGCTGAGAGTTTCCAAAGCCTCCGGCGGAGGTATTTTTAAAAAGAAAGAAGCGCCAGCCTGGCTTCTTTCTTTTCCTAAATACCTGAATCCCAACCGCGCATCACGCTCAAAATCACGGCACTGTAGGACCAGTTCACAACTCGTGATAAGACCTGATGGCGCGAGTCCCCGCTGCCACCTTGCACCGCCTCACACCCGGAGCTAAGGGAGGTCATGCAAATCTACCTTCCCATCGCCGAGGTGTCTGTGAACGCCTTCCTCCTATTGGGGCTGGGCGGGATCGTAGGGGTGCTGTCCGGCATGTTCGGTGTGGGCGGCGGTTTTCTTATGACGCCGCTTTTGTTTTTCATCGGCATCCCGCCAGCCGTGGCCGTCGCGACCGAGGCCAACCAGATCGTGGCCTCGTCCTTTTCCGGCGTGCTGGCCCATGTCAGGCGAAAGACCGTGGATTTCCGAATGGGCACCGTCCTGCTGGTGGGTGGCCTTGTTGGGGCCGCGCTTGGCGTTGTGGTGTTCAACTATCTCAAATCCCTGGGCCAGGTCGATCTGCTGGTGCGGCTCTGCTACGTGGTGTTTTTGGGCATCATCGGCGCGATGATGTTCGTCGAAAGCCTGCGCGCCATCCGCAAATCCCGCGCCGGTGGCCCTCCGCCCAAACGCAAGAAACACACCTGGATCCAGAAACTGCCCTTCAAGATGCGGTTTCGGACGTCAGGGCTATATATCAGTGTCATCCCCCCGGTCATCGTCGGCATCTGCGTGGGCATTCTGGCCGCGATCATGGGCGTGGGTGGCGGTTTCATCATGGTGCCCGCGATGATCTACCTGCTGGGCATGCCCACCAAAGTCGTGGTGGGCACGTCGCTTTTCCAGATCATCTTCGTGACCGCCTTCACCACGCTTCTGCACGCGACCACGAACTTCACCGTCGATGTGGCGCTTGCCGTGCTGCTGCTCATCGGCGGCGTCATAGGCGCGCAGATCGGCACCACTCTGGGCACGAAACTCAAGGCCGAACAGCTGCGGATCCTGTTGGCGATCATGGTCCTGGCCGTCTGCGTGAAACTGGCGCTCGATCTGCTGATCATGCCGTCAGAGCTCTACTCCATCGGCGCAGCAGGGGGCCACTGATGCTGCGCGCGCTCCTGTGTCTGCTGATCCTGACGCTGCCCGCAAGGGCAGAGGAAGTCGTGCTCGGCCTCAGCCAGGATGAGGTGGCCATCACCGCCACATTCGACGGCTCGCAAATCCTCGTCTTCGGCGCCGTCAAACGCGAAAGCCCGATCCCCACAGGCCCACCCCTGCAAGTGGTCGTCGCCGTCTCAGGCCCGTCAGAACCGGTGCTCGTGCGCCGCAAGGACCGCCGCTTCGGCATCTGGATCAACACCGACAGCGTGCTCGTCGACAGCGCGCCCAGCTTTTACAAAGTCGCCACAAGCGCGCCGTTCGACACCGTACTGACCGATGTCCAGGACCTGCAATACCGCGTGTCGATCGAACGGGCGATCCAATCGGTGGGGGCCACATTCGGCACCGCCGCAGGCTCCGGCGGGGCGCAGGATTTCACCCAAGCCGTCATGCGCATCCGCGAAAGCCAGGACCTCTACAAGATCGTCGAAAACGCGGTGAACGTGGATCAGCAAACCCTCTTTCGCACCGCCATCGACATGCCTGCCAACCTCACCGAAGGCGCGTATTCCATCCGCATCTTTCTGACGCGCGAAGGCGAGGTTATCTCACTCTATGAGACGCAGATCGACGTGAAAAAGGTCGGGCTGGAACGCTGGCTCTATAACCTCTCGCGCGAGAGGCCTCTGATCTATGGCCTCATGTCCCTGGCCATCGCGATCTTTGCCGGTTGGGGCGCCTCTGCCGCGTTCCAGGTGTTCCGCCTGCGCTGATTGCCGGATGACGCCATAGCCTGCGCGTGCTACGTCACTTCACATGAGCCAACTCCCCACCAAAGCCGACATTCTCAAATGGATCTCGGACAATCCCACCCTGACCTCGAAACGCGACATTTCCCGTGCCTTTGGCATCAAGGGCGCCGCGCGGATCGACCTCAAACGCATGCTCAAAGAGCTCGAAGAAGAGGGCCACCTCGCCAAGCGCAAGAAGACCTATCGCGACCCTGACAAACTGCCCCCCGTGGCGGTGCTGCAAGTCGCGGGTCAGACATCCGATGGCGATCTGCTGGCCCGCCCGATGGAGTGGCAGGGCGAGGGGAAAGAGCCCGTCGTGATGATCATACACCGCGCCTCTGACCCCGCTTTGGGCGAGGGCGACCGCATTCTCGCACGTCTGCAAGAGGTCAAGGGCGAGGCACATCATTACGAGGCGCGCCTTATCCGCCGCATCGGAACGAACCCGCGCAAAATTCTCGGGCTGTTCCGCAAACGGGCCGAAGGCGGCCGGATCAAACCCATCGACAAGGGCGACAGCAAGGAATGGTCCGTCCCCCCCGGCGCCACAGGCGGTGCCCAGGATGGCGAGCTGGTGGAGGCCGAACAATCCGGCCCCAAGGACCGGATGGGCCTGCCCCGCGCCCGCGTCGTGAACCGGCTGGGCGATCCGATGGCCCCCAAAGCCGTCTCTCTCATCGCCATCCATCAGCACGGCATCCCCGATGATTTCCCCGATGACGTGATCTTTGAGGCCGACGCGATGGTGCCTGCGGGCCTTGGCCCCCGCGACGACCTGCGGGATATGCCGCTGATCACCATCGATCCGTCAGATGCGCGCGACCACGACGATGCCGTCTACGCCCATGCCGATGACGATCCGAAAAACGCAGGCGGGCATGTCATCTGGGTCGCGATCGCCGATGTGTCCCACTACGTCACCGCGGGCAGCGCGCTGGACACGGAGGCCCGCAAGCGCGGCAATTCCAGCTATTTCCCCGACCGCGTGGTGCCGATGCTGCCTGACCGGCTGTCGGGCGATCTGTGCAGCCTGCACGAAGGGGTGGAGCGCGCCTGCATCGCCGTGCGCATGCAGGTGGATGCCCATGGCGAAAAGATCGGGCACAGGTTCGTGCGCGGCTTGATGAAATCGCCCGCCTCGCTGAACTACCAAGAGGTGCAGGCGGCGATGGACGGCACGCCCAATGAGGCCTGCGCGCCCCTGATGGACGATGTGATCCGCCCGCTATACGCCGCCCATGACGCCCTCAAAGACGCCCGCGCCAAGCGCCAGCCGCTCGATCTCGACCTGCCGGAACGCAAGGTCGTGCTGACCGAAGAGGGCAAGGTGGCCTCGGTCAACTTCGCCGACCGGCTGGAGGCGCATAAACTGATCGAGGAATGCATGATCCTCGCCAATGTCGCCGCCGCCGAGACGCTGATCGCCAAGAAAACCCCGCTCCTTTTCCGCGTCCACGAAGAGCCACCGCCCGAAAAGCTGGAAACCTTGCGAGATGTGGCCGAAAGCGCGGGCCTGACGCTCGCCAAAGGCCAGACCCTCAAGACCGCGCATCTCAACCAGCTTTTGCGCGCCGCAGCCGGCACCGATCACTCGGATGTCGTCAATATGTCCACCCTGCGCGCCATGACCCAAGCCTATTACGCGCCTGCGAATTTCGGCCATTTCGGTCTGGCCTTGCGCGCCTATGGGCATTTCACCTCTCCCATCCGCCGCTATGCCGACCTGATCGTGCACCGCGCGCTGATCACCGCCCATAGCTGGGGCGACGACGGCCTGACCCCGGCCGATATCGAACGGCTGGAAAGCACGGGCGAGCATATCAGCGACACCGAACGCCGCTCCATGGTGGCAGAGCGCGACACCAATGACCGCTACCTGGCCGCCTTCCTGTCCGAACGCGTGGGCGAGGCATTCTCGGGCCGCATCAGCGGGATCGCCAAATTCGGTGCCTTTGTCCGCCTCGATGACACCGGCGCGGATGGCCTGTTGCCCGTGCGGTCCCTGGGCCGCGAGTTCTTTCACTTTGACCGCGACGCCGGCACGCTCACGGGCTCGGACACCGG
>JBCBWJ010000224.1:0-5695 GCA_039817165.1 Pseudomonadota bacterium
CTGTCCCGCAAAGCGGTCTGGTTTGCGGTTTTCGTCGTGTTTCACTCACGCGTTGGCCATACTTGCGGGTTTGCGCTGGCGAAAAGACCTGGGCCGGGCACATCGCTGCAGGACCACTATGCAAGGCGGGCAGGCTATGTGGAGCTAGCGCACAATTGAAATACAATTGTTGTCTGGCCGCCCAATGGGGCCGCAAAAAGCACCCAGGCAGACGCCGACGGAGATGCGACGTTGGAGATTACGCTGGCTGAGTGACGTGCTTCCATATCTGTTGAAAACGGCTCAGAGTTGAACGACTCTAGCCGATCAAACAAAGACCGTTTCGGAAAGCTGGCGTGCGCCGGATGTCTACTTGGTCCGCGATCGGTGAATTGGCTTAAGCGCGAATGCTGCAAGCGCCCTCAATGACTGCTTATCAAACCACAGTACGGCGCTGATCGTCTCGCCCTCGCAGAGATTCATGTACTGCGAGCGCACGCAGCGAGAATACCGAATTAACAGATCGGGCTCTGAGTCAGCCTTCGCCGCGCTGAATACGAGTGGCCGGTTCGGGAAACAGCACTCTTCGCTGCGAGGAGCACCAACCGGTAAAGTGCGGACAAACCGGCCTATGGGGTTTAGGACGAAACCCGTTTATCAAATGCCGCCTTCGCCTTGGCATGCGCATCCAGAATCAGCGGTAAGCACTGCTCCCAAGTCTGCTGGCTCGGATTAAGAACGGCAACCCAGCTCATCCAACCATAGACCGGATGTGGCATAAGGATATCAAGCTGAGTGAAGTCCCATGGGCCTTCAATTACACCGCCTTTGCCGGGGCGACTAGGGTTTGGTCCGAAGAGGGATTGATAGGTTGGCTTGGCAAGGCCGATGTTGAGCCGCCATACGCCGTCGCGGTCGATGTGTGAGCCTTTGTCGTTATCTCCATCCTTCTGCTTGATCGTCGCGAAATACGTCCCGCGCTTCAGTCGGTGGCCGGGATTATAGAGGTACGAAACCTCGCCCCATGCGGATAGCGGAACAACGCCTTTCAGCTCATTGGTTAGGTACTTCTCTACGGTCTCAATGGGTATCGGCTTTGGGTGCGACATGCTTCAAATAATCTTCGATTGTTTTTGCCGGGTTCGTCCTCGAAAGTCCGTCCCGTGGGCTTGCAGGTGAGAACCCGGTCGATGCGAAAAGCCCGAAAATCTTTCCGCGTTTCACACCACGTTGAAAGCGTCCAAACCCGGCCCCAATAGTCAGTTTGCAAAGGGCGGATCACGCGCTCTGAATGCTCGCCGGAAAGGCTGTGATAGGTCATGTGTAGGACTTCGCGCTCGCGTATGGCCCGCCGCAGAATCGGCATATATTTGAGGCCGTCGCGCACACGCTTGAACTCGTAGAGGCCAAAGCCCCAAGAATCGGGAGACCGCTTTTGGTTTGGGGCGTGACTGGCGATCTTCTCATGAAGGATCTTTGCGCTCAGACGAAGCCATCATCGGCCACCTCCTGCACAATCGACATGCCAAGGCTCAAGGCTTCCAGCTCCGTCATAGACAGGGCCAGAGGCGGCAAGAACACAGGTTCTTTGAGGAGATAGCCGACACCGCGCTCTCCCTCGACAGGAACGCCAGAAGCGATCAGCGTGGCGATGTCGCGATAGACTGTGCGCTCAGAGACTTCGAGGGCTTCGGCAATATCGCGGGCAAGGTGCAAGCGACCATCTTTGATGATCTCGACAATCTCCGTCAGTCGCTCGCTTCGCCGCATGGCCCTACCTTCAGTTGATCGCCACTTCGACCTTGGAGTGACGCATGGTGACGGTTGGCCCATTGATGGCCTACAGAAACGGCTTGTTGCCTTCAACAGTGCCAATCTTGGCCGCAGCAGCTTTAGCCGCTTCCATGTCTTGCCATTCAATGTGCTCGATCCATTCGCCTTCCTCGCTGCATGACAGTCTGCGAGCGACGAAGCCCGGCTGTGCAGTGACAAAGCTGCTCATGGCTTGAGCTGCTTATGCAAACTGCTCGCGGCTAACACCCTCATTGAGTTTGAAGGTGACGGTTTCGATGACATGTTTGCTCATGTTCTATCTCCAATCTGAGTTTAACGATTGGAGCGACTCTAGTCGAACATAACTGACAATTCCTGTCAGTTGCCTGCGGATAAGATCATTCAAGGTCAATCGCAGGAGAAAAGCGTGAGAACGAACCCGCCGATCGCAAAGGCGAAGATGTAGACGAGCCGGGGGCAGGAGTCTCAGTCATCGCGGAAACTTCCCACCGGTGCTTCGCCCTGCACCATCCCGCGATAGAGCGTCCTGTCGCCGACTACTGCGCTGTGATCAGCGGCGTGCATCGTGCACCGGTTGTCCCAGAAGAGCAGATCCCCAGCGGACCAGATATGCCGAAAGCCGGGAGCGTGCGAGATCGACATCTCATAGAGGTCGAGAATCCGATCTGAGGCGTCTTCTCCGCTCTGCAGTCGAAGTGCGACGCATCGTGCGGGGGTTGTCAGGAAAAGGGATCTGCGTCCCGTTTCTGGATGCCTTCGGACCAGAGGATGCCAGCATTCCGTTTCGCTGCCTTCCGGGGGCTCAATCCCGCTGACGCGGTGCAAAACCTCGGCGCCTTCGAACAGGGCTTTATCCTCTGGCGAGAGCATCTCGTAAGCCGCGTATTGGTCGCGGAAAAGCGTTGCACCACCTTGCTGCGGCACATCCACAGCGATCAGCCCTGTGATGGACGGGGGGCGCGCGACATAGGTAGTGTCAGAGTGAAACACGCTTTTGGGCGGTGCCGTTCGCCCGACGTTGGTCACCAAATTCAGGTCCTCTGCCCCCTCAACCGGGGTCTCTCCGGCGGTGAACATCAGCTCGCCAAAATTGCGCAGGAACCCGACAAAATCTTGGGCAGAGATGTGTACATTGCGCACAATAGCCACCCCGTGATGAACGACGGCGTCCCGAACCGCATCGATCGTGAAAGGCACTTCTTGGACGTCACGCGCGCCGGTCATTTGGACATCCCCGCCTCCGTACCATTGAGGACGGTGTGAATGGTTTCAGCCAAACCAGTCGTGCAGATTATGTCAGCGCTGGAATAGTCATGATCTTCGGTGTTCGCACCGGGATAAGCGATCACGTAACAGCCTGCGGCTTTGGCTGCACTTACACCAGCAGAGTTGTCCTCAATGACCAAAGTGTCCTTGGCATCAAGGTTTAAAGCCTCGAGTACTGAAATGTATATATCGGGCGCTGGCTTTTGCGGGTGGCCCTGAGTGGCCGATGTCACGTGGTCGAAAACATGAGGCGCGTCTTCGGCGATGATTGCTTCAACGCGCGCGACGCTGCGCGGATCGGTTGATGAGACAAATGCCGTCGCCATGCCGCGCCCTTTGGCAAGGTCGAGCGCGGTTAGGACACCGTCACGCGGGGAGAGGGGCCGCTCATCCAAAAGGGTCTGGAAGAGTTCGGTCTTCGTTTCATGGATCGCCGCAGCGTCGACGTCCTGACCCAGACGATGCGCATAATCGGCGATCCGCTGCGCACCACCTGACGCGACAAGCGCATCACGGTAGGTCTCGCGGTCCCAATGCCAATCCAGACTGTGCTTCTGGAAGGCTGTGTTAAAGGCTTCACGCTGGAGCTCAGATGTTTCAACAACCGCGCCGATTGATCCAAAGAAGAGGGCTTTCATGGGGTATCCTAAGTTAGTCAAAGATGTTGATCGAACAGCGACCAAACCGGCATGAGATCCTTCGCGGTTTGGTTGAACGAGGAGAGAAACGACCGTTCGCGCCAATCACTCGGAAACGGCTGAGTGATGACGAGACCTTTTCGACGAATCAGGTCGCCATGGGGATGATCAGCCTCATAGGGTTTGGGAACCCGTTTGAGGGGTGCGGCACCAAAATCCGAGATTTGCCCGCCGCGACTAATCACCTCGTCCAATCTCTCGGAAACCAGAGCGCCCCATTTGTCGATAAAGGCCCGGTACCGCCGCAAGTCGTCGCCCCTAAGCGAAATGACACCGACGCTCAGCAATAATTCCTCCGCTCCACAGGCAAAGAACCAGCTGGCGCAGAGCTTGTCCTGGTCCGGTTGTGACCACAGGATATGGAGCCAGGGATTATAGGGCGATTTATCTTTCGCAAAGCGTACATCGCGGTAAATGCGATAGACCTTCGGCAGATGCGGTTGCTCGGTGATCCGGCTTAGATCTTCGGCAGCAAGTTCCGCGAAGAACTCCGCCGGTTTGCGGATTTCTTCGGTGTAGTGCTGCTTGCGCGGCTCGAACCATGCCTTTTCATTATTGGCCGCAAGCCCCCTGAAAAAGGGGCGTGCGGCATCAATCATATGCTCAAAACCATCTGCCATCAGATCACTGAGCCGCAATCTTCAGGGCGTCAGGATCACCCTCAGGCTCTTGGGTTTCCACGGCTGGCTTTTTTTGGAACCAGCCGTGTTTTGTTTTGCCCTCGGCTTTCGCCTTGGCAGCTTTCTCCTCACGACGCTCTCTTCTCAGATACGTGTGATAAAGCGCTGGCACACCGATCAACGTCAGCACGGAGGCAAAGCCGAGCCCGGCCATAATAGCCACGGCCATCGACGCAAAGAACGCATCGCTCAACAGCGGCACCATGCCGAGGATTGTCGTCGCCGCGGCTAGGACCACGGGGCGGAGACGGCTGACGGAGGCGGTGACGATGGCTTGCGATTGCGGCAGGCCTTCCTCTTCTTTCTGGGCGTCGATCTCTTCCACCAGAACAATGGCGTTCTTGATGAGCATGCCTGACAGGCTCAGCAGCCCCAGAAGCGCGGTGAAGCTGAAGGGCAGGTTGGTGAACAACAGCCCGAGGCCCACACCCGTGACGGCCATCGGAACCACCGTCCAGATCACAGCCGTCTGACGCAGTTTTCCAAACAGCAGAAGCGTGATCAGGAACATCGTGCCAAAGGCCAGCGGCATCTGGCGGCCAAGGCTGGCCTGAGCGGTGCTCGCGCTTTCGAATTCGCCACCCCACTCCATGCGGTAGCCGGGGGGAAGGTCCATCGCTTCAATCGCTGCACGCACTTCAACGAACGCCTGGGGGGGCAACACGTCCGGGACGGTAAAAGCCTGCACACTGATGGTCGGCGTCCGGTCGCGGCGTTGAATGAGCGTGTCGCGCGCGATGACGTCAAATCCATCCACCACTTGCGCGAGACTGGTGTAGCTTTGCGACGACGGCGCATAGATTGGCTGGTCCAGCAGGTAGTCGGCGCTCGCCTGCTCGTCCCGCGGTGTGCGGATGAGGACCGGGATCTGTCTATCGTTCTCGCGGAAGGTGCCCACGCGCAAACCGTCGGTCGCCAGTGCGATGGCCTGGGACACGTCGGCCCGACTGATGCCAAGCGCCTGGGCGCGGTCCGTGGCAAAGAGTGGCTGGGTCGTAAGCTCATGCTCACGCCAATCCGTGCGCTCGATGGTCAGCAGATCGGTTTGCTGCTCGAAGATGTTCTGGGCGTCTTGCGCCAGTTGACGAAGGACCAGCGGATCAGGACCCGACAACCGGACTTCGACGTCCGCTCCTACCGGGGGTCCATAAATGATCTGTTGGACACGGGTTTCAGCCCAAGGGACGGCAGTCGCGGCATATTCGCTCAACGCGTCTCGCAGGTCGGGAATGGCGGTGTGGTCAGCGACACGGATGATCAATTGGCCGTAGGACGGGT
>JBCBWJ010000225.1:0-5671 GCA_039817165.1 Pseudomonadota bacterium
GTGACCGTGTGCGAAGAGGCCGCGTGCCCCAATGCCGGCGAATGCTGGGCGCAGGGTCATGCGACGATGATGATCATGGGGGATATCTGCACGCGCGGCTGCACATTTTGCAATATCGCCACCGGCAAGCCTGATGCGCTGGACCAGTTTGAACCGGGGCGCGTGGCCCATGCGGTGGACAAATTGGGCCTGAACCACGTGGTGATCACCAGCGTCGATCGTGATGACATCAAGGATGGCGGCGCGGAGCATTTTGCCCAGACGATCCGTGCGGTGCGGCACCGTTCCCCGGACACCACGATCGAGATCCTGACGCCCGATTTCATCAAATCGGAACCCGGATCACTGGAAACGGTCGTTGAGGCGCGCCCTGATGTCTTCAATCACAATCTCGAAACGGTGCCGGGTCTTTATCCGGACGTGCGCCCCGGCGCGCGGTATTTCCATTCGTTGCGCATTTTGCAGCAGGTCAAAGAGCTTGATCCGAGCATCTTCACCAAATCGGGCCTGATGGTGGGCTTGGGCGAAGATCGCCCATCCGTGCTGCAGGTGATGGATGACATGCGCGCTGCCGACATCGATTTCCTGACCATCGGGCAATACTTGCAACCGACGCCAAAACATCATGCGGTGCACCGATATGTGCATCCTGATGAGTTCAAGACCTTCGAGACGGCGGCCTATGGCAAGGGGTTCTTGATGGTCTCGGCCACGCCGCTGACGCGGTCATCGTATCACGCGGGCGAGGATTTTGCCCGGCTGCGCGAGGCGCGCATACAAAAGTTGAGCGCGGTCTGACGCCCACGCCCCTTGGGTTTTCGAATTGAGTGAGGGGCTTAGCTGCCCCAGGTCCGAACTGGGCCGCAATCCATATGGACAAAGTTGCTGCGTGAGTAACGTCCCACGCCGCCGCCTTTGCAGGCTTTCGCCGCGCGGAACATCTGACTGACAGATCGTGATTTCAGTTGGAGGTCTGCCGCCTGACCAAGCAAGTGGCGCGAGTTCTTGGCGACGCCGCGTGACCGGCTGCGCAAAAGCGCGTTGGTTGCGGGGCTGCGATAGCCGGACAGGAGGGTATAGGGTTCGGCGGAATCGAGCATGTTATGGCTTGCAGCCATGATATCGACCGTACGCAGGTCGATGTTGTGCACATCGTCGGTGCGCCAGTCCCGCATGAAATACGCGATTTCCTTGACGGCGTCGCGGATGTATTCCCCCTCGATCCAGTAGATCGTGTCGATGCTTTCGCCCGTGCGCACCGATGTCATCGATATGCGTCGGATGTCGCCAGATCCGCGAAGAAAGCCCGCTGCGTTGGAAAAAGTGGGAGCGGCTGTGACCGCTGTTGCTGCAAAGGCCGCGATAACCGCACGCCTACTGAGGCTCAAAGAGCTGTGTTCCGTCATTTTGAATTGCGCCCGTCCGTCGCTTACTCTTGTTTGCGCTTTGACCCGACCTGCCTAACCGGTTCCCCCCAAAGCGTGCACGTTTTATTACATATGCGACATCTTCTACCAAGACTTGGTTTCAACTTTCTTTCCAGAGAGGCAAGCAATTGGCAAAAAACCGCGCAAAACCCGTTTTGGGGGCATTGCAGCACAGTGTGGCGCGGTCACTACAACGGGGTCAGAAGTGATTGAAGTGCGGGGAATGACTAAAAGGTGACTGGACAGGCGTGATACCATGTCAAACAGTATAATAGTATTGGCAAAGTTTTAGATCGGGGAACGAAACTCTTATGTCGTCTTTCACGCAAATCTTGAAGCAATCGGTCAAAGGTACAAGCCTGGCCATGGCGGTCAGCGCGTTCGCATTGTTGGCAGGCAATCCGGCGTTGGCACAAGTCACAGCGTTCAAACAAGCCGTCGCCGAGGAGGCCGCAAATGACCGCGATATCGCGGCCTTTTACCGTTCCGTGAAGTTCGAGAGTGTCTGGACCGGCACATCGGCTGAAGACAAGGCCCGGCGCAGCGCGCTGTTCACCGCGATGACCACGGTGGGTATGCATGGTTTGCCCGAGGCGCGCCATGACACAAAGCGCCTGATGCGCGCGTTGGAGAACATTCGCACCCCGCAGGATCGGGCCCGCGCAGAGTTGGCGATGACCAAAGCGTTCATCCAACTGGCCCGCGACATGCAGTCGGGCGCGCTCGAGCCGTCGCAAGTGGATGACGAGATCAAGCGCAACGGGGTCTATTCCAGCGCAACGGTGTATCTGACCGAGATCATGGAAAGCGACAAGCCGCGCGCCTTTTTTAGGTCGATCGTGCCGCAGACCGGGGAATACGCCCGGCTGATGAAAGAAAAGCTGCGTCTTGAGACGTTGATCAAGGCCAATGGCTGGGGGCCTGCTGTGCCCGCCGGGTCGCTGTCGCCCGGACAGTCGGGCGGGGCCGTTGTGGCGCTGCGCGACCGTTTGATCGCGATGGGCTATCTTGAGCGGTCGTCCACCATGACATACGACCGCAACATCCAGTCTGCGGTTCAGGTCTTTCAGGCCGCGCACGGGCTGGACCCCGACGGCACAGTCGATGGCGCGACGATGCGCCAGATCAATGAAGGGCCAGAAGCGCGTCTGCGGGCCGTGATGGTCGCGATGGAGCGGGAACGCTGGCTCAACAAAGACCGGGGCGAGCGCCACATCCTGGTGAACCTCACGGATTTCAGCGCACGCATCATCGACAATGATGACATTACGTTCCAGACCCGTTCGGTCATCGGGGCCAACAGTGCGGAGCGTCGCAGCCCGGAATTTTCCGATGTGATGGATCACATGGTGATCAATCCAACCTGGAATGTGCCGCGCTCGATCACGGTGGGTCAGTATCTGCCGCAGATGCAGGCCAATCCCGGTGCGGTGGGGCATCTCAAGCTTTATGATTGGCAGGGGCGCGAGGTGTCGCGCAGCCAGGTGAATTTCAATGCCTATAACGGCAACACCTTCCCCTATGATCTCAAGCAGCCGCCGTCGAAGGGCAACGCGCTTGGCCTGGTGAAGTACATGTTCCCCAACAAGTACAACATCTACCTGCATGACACGCCGTCCAAGCATCTGTTTGCCCACGAGCGGCGCGCCTACAGCCATGGCTGCATCCGTTTGGCCGATCCGTTTGATTTCGGATACGCGCTCTTGGCCAAGCAAGAGGCCCAGCCGGTTGATTTCTTCCACAGCAAGCTGGACACCGGTCAGGAAACCCGCGTGGATCTGGAACAGCCGGTGCCGGTGCACATCATCTACCGCACGGCCTTTACCGACAGCAAAGGACGTGCGCAGTACCGCTCTGACGTCTATGGCCGGGATGCCAAGATCTGGAACGCGCTGGTGCGGGCCGGTGTGACATCGCCTGCGCTTGGGACCTACGGGTTGGAAGTGGCGGCGATCTCTGGCGATCCCATTCAGGTCAACGTTCAGCGCACCCGCGCTGTGGCCACGCAACCGGCCACACAGACCCAAACCAGCACACAGCCGCGGTTGGTGTCGACCCGGTCTGTCTCTTCGACCAGCACACGCGCCACGAGCTTCAATTCTGTCTCCAGCCGCGACAATGGTCGGTAGGCGACACTGAATGACCACGCAAAGCGCCGCTTGATCCTGTCAGGCGGCGCTTTTCTTTTGGGCGGTTGGGGCTTTATCCGGCCGCACTTCGCGTCTACATCTGCCGCGACAGCAGGGGGACACACATGGCGCATACGATCCAAGACATCGCCACCGCCTTGGCCATGACGGCCGTGGGCGACAGTTCTATTGTCGTTGAGGGGTTGGCAGAGCCGTCCGACGCCACGCCAGAGTTGCTCGCCATGGCGATGAAGCCGGACTATGCCAAGGATCTGGACCAAGGCACAGCCCGCGCCGCCGTGCTGTGGGAGGGGGCTGATTGGGAGGCGATGGGCCTTGAGGCGGCAATTCTGGCCCCGCGTCCGCGGTTTGCCATGTCTGGACTGACAAAGATGATGGATCCGGGGCAGGGCTGGGGCGTGGGCGTGCATCCAAGCGCCATCGTCTCGCCCCATGCAGAGATCGGCGCGGATGTGAGCATCGGCGCGCTGAGCATCGTGGAGGCAGGCGCGCGCATCGGCGCAGGCACCATCATCGGGCCGCAATGCTATGTGGGCACGGACGCGGTGATCGGCGAGGCGGGCTATCTGCGCGAGGGCGTGAAGATCGCCGCGCGGGTCAAGATCGGCGCGCGGTTCATAGCGCAAACCGGTGCGGCCATCGGCGGCGACGGGTTTTCCTATGTCACGCCGGAACCTTCCGGCGTCGAGGAGGCGCGCAAGACCCTTGGCGATCAGGGCGAGGCAGAGGCGCAGCCCTGGGCACGCATTCACTCGCTGGGGAGCGTGACCATCGGGGATGATGTGGAGGTGGGCGCCAACGCCACGATTGATCGCGGCACCATTCGGGACACGCGGGTGGGCGACCGCACCAAGATCGATAACCTGGTGATGGTGGCGCATAATGTTGAGGTGGGCACCGACACGTTGCTGTGCGGTCAGGTCGGCATCGCTGGATCCTCAAGGATCGGCAACAACGTGGTGTTGGCCGGGCAGGTGGGCGTGACGGACAACATATTTGTAGGCGACAATGTGATCGCCGGTGGGGCGTCCGTGATCCTGGCCAATGTGCCGGCGGGCCGGGTCGTGCTGGGCTATCCGGCCACGAAAATGGACACCACGATGGAGGTGTTCAAAGGCATGCGCCGCCTCAAAAGGCTGTTTGATGACGTTGCGGCCCTCAAGAAAACAGTTTCCAATGGACGTAAGAGCGACTAAATCCACTGCGGAACTTAAAAGGGCAGCCAGAATGGACGTCAAACCCCGCGTGATCCAGATCATTGCTGAACAGGCCGTGCTGGAGCCATCCGACGTGACGATGGAGAGCACGCTGGACGATCTGGGCATTGACAGCCTTGGCCTCGTCGA
This sequence comes from Pseudomonadota bacterium, assembly GCA_039817165.1. GTDB lineage: Bacteria > Pseudomonadota > Alphaproteobacteria > Rhodobacterales > Rhodobacteraceae > Roseovarius. The sequence continues at coordinate 4,924 of JBCBWJ010000225.1, forward strand.
AAGCATATTCGCCATCGAAGAGGCGTTTGATATTTCCATTCCCTTCAATGCCAATGAGCCTGAGGCCAGCGAGTTTGACATCTCAAACGTGTCGAGCATCGTCACGGGCATCGAAAAGCTGATCGCGGAGCAATCGTGAAGCGCGTTGTCATTACCGGTGCGGGGACGATCAACGCGCTTGGCAGCAATGTGGATCAAACCCTTGAAGCGATGCGCGAAGGTCGGTGCGGGATCGGAGAGCTGGAGTTCCGCGACGTGGAGCGGTTGGCGATCCGGATCGGAGGGCAGGTCAAGGGCTATGAGCCGGACGAGCATTTCAACCGCCAGCAACTGTCGCTTTATGACCGGTTCACGCAATTCACGCTGCTTGCCGCGCGCGAGGCGATTGGCCAGTCGGGGTTGAAATTCGCAGGGGAACTGGCGGCCAAAGCCGGTGTCGTACTGGGCAATTCGGGCGGAGGGATGACCACGCTCGATGACAATTACCGCACCGTCTACGAAGACGGCAAAAACCGGGTGCATCCCTTCGTGGTGCCCAAGCTGATGAACAATGCGGCCGCCAGTCACGTGTCGATGGAGTTCAACCTCAAGGGGCCGAGCTTTACGGTATCGACCGCCTGCGCATCTTCGAACCACGCGATGGCGCAGGCCTTTCAGATTGTTCATGGCGGTGCGAGCCCAGTGATGATCACGGGCGGGTCGGAAAGCATGCTGTGCTTTGGCGGTGTGAAGCCCTTCCCAAGCCTTC
>JBCBWJ010000226.1:0-5661 GCA_039817165.1 Pseudomonadota bacterium
ACTGCCTTCTGATGCGCCCGCACAGGCGGCAGGCATCATGCGAGCCGGCGAACGCGCGTTGGCGCGATCAGACATTGCGGTGCTGGTGCAAGCGGATGCCGATTTCCACCAAATGATCTACCGCTGGAGCGGCAATCACGTGATTGAAAGTTCGATGCACGTCAATTGGCACCACATCCGGCGCGCCATGGCGGAAATTTTGCAGCTGCCGGACCTTGCGGAAAAGTCCTGGCAGGCACACGCCTGTATTCTCAAGGCTATGTTCGCTCGCCGCAAGGAGGATGCGGTCTCTGAGATGACGAAACACATCGTAGAGGCTCAAGAACGCGCCAGCCTGTCGTCTGCGAAAGCATCCGATTGAAGGCGAGACCGGGCGGAAACGATAGCCATCGATCACCTGTCAAAAGACGTTGCCGGGACATCGGATCGTATCACCCGGCCGCCTGTTCGATCAGCGACGAATTGTTACGATCTTTGCCGGGATGTTCGATCACGGCCCTGAGCTGCCTTTCACCTTGCCTTCGAGTTTCTGCAGCAGTAGCCCGCTTTCCAGTCATTCGCTGCAAGCGCGAAATCGCGACACTGTCGAACTCACAGATCGCGGGACAGAGCGGTCCTTGGCGATTTCTCACGGAGCGGCCGCTTTTCTCTTCTTTGGCCTATGCCGTGGACCAGCGTTGCACCTCGGAAATGGCGATGTTCACGAAGTCCTTAGCCGCGTCGATGCGGCCCGCGCGGCGATTGATTGTCTGGAGACCACCAACAACGCCCACCACGTATTTTCCGCATTTTTCGGGTTCCAAGTTTGGACGCGCATTTCCGGCACGTTGCGCGCGCTCGACGAGCCCCGCTGTCGAAGCGCCAATCCGGTCGAAATGGGCATTGACCGCGTCGCTGACGGCTTGTGATCCGATGCTGGGCAGTTCTGAGACGAGGGCCGTCATCAGGCATCCAAAACGGCGCATACTGCCTGGGTAAGGCGTCACCATCTGCTCAAGGGCAGCCACAATGGTTTCAATGCGGTCGCTGTCGTCCATGATACGCGCCACATAGGTTTCCATTTCCTCGCGATACGCCGCGAGGGCTTCGAGCAAGAGCTGCTCTTTGCCGCCAAAATCGGTGCGGAGGGCGAAGCTTCCTAAGCCTGTTTGCGCTTCGATGGCGCGGACGCCGAGCGCTTGGTAGCCATGCTCCCAAAAGGCATCTTTTGCCTTCAGGATCACTTCGTCACGGTCGTAACTTTTGGGTCGTGCCATCAGAGCGCCTCCAAAGATTTTGATAGATGCGCGGAAAGACCTTTTCCAGTCACGCGCGCGCCGTGGCATGGCAAAAGGTGGGTAAGTTCAATTCGCGCAAAAAGTGGCTTGGCCCAGTTACGGTAAACCTCCGCATCTTTGAGGCACATCGTTTTGAAACTCCCGCGCGGGCTGGCCTCGGAGGGTGGCAACCCATCTTCTTTTGCGGGCGCTCCAAATGCGTCGCAAACGATCAAACCGGCTTCCGCTCCGGTTATGACTTCGACCCATACCTCTTGCGCCTTCAGCCCCTGAGGTTGGTGAAGACGGACACCGTCGGGCAGGGCGGGCATAAGATCCTGCACATCTTCGAAGCTGAAACTCGTTTGTTTTTCCAGCCTTCTGTGTGCCCCAATCGGCGCGTAAAGCGGCAGGCCGGGGAAAGCCTCCAGATACTCGGTCAGCGCGAGGTGATGAAAGTGGTTTGGGGCGATTATGGCCGAAACCCCTCCAAGCGCCGTCATTCGTTCAATGGCGCCTGGGGTGAGCCCTGTCACGGGGCTGTACAGCGCCAGTCCGCCGTCCCTTAGCTTGATTGCTGCCATTGCCGCCGCACCGCGTCTGGCGCGATAGACACCTTCCATATCAGGAATGGGCTCTAAAGGGAGCAAGGGTTTTCTGGGCGGCATAGCAAGTCCTTCAAACGGTGTTGACAGCATTTCACTGCGTGTGTAGTGATTCATTCACTACAACTGCTTTGAAACATAGCTCGCCCTTCTCAGTTTGTCGAGTGGCCAGCAAAACCAGGAGTTAACTCTATGAAACCAATGGAAATGTCTCGCCGAACTGCGCTTGGCCTGACGGGCGCGCTCTTTATGGGCGCCAGCCTCCCGCTCACCGCTCTGGCTGACGGTCATGCGGATCATCTGGCATCGCTTGATCGTGTTGAATTGGACGGCAATACGCTGGCCTACCTGGATGTCGGCGCCTCTGGCGCACCGGCTGTGATGTTGATCCACGGTATCCCAACATCATCCTACCTGTTCCGCGATGTCGCCCCTCGGATCGCCGCCGCTGGGTACCGCGTTATCGCACCTGACCTGATGGGGTTCGGTGCCTCTGACAAGCCTGCCGACCCAGCCGCCTACGCAACGGAGGCCCGAAGCGCGCGGCTCTTTGCGCTAGCCGATCATCTGGGCGTCGAGGATTTTGCGATTGTCTTGCACGACGTCGGGGGCATCACCGGCTGGCAGATGGTCCTAGACGCGCCCGACCGTTTGACCGCAGTGGTTGCAACCAACACAATCGTGGGACTTGCAGGCGTCACACCTGCACCAGCGGTCATGCAGATCATGGGGCAACAGGCCACGCCGCAAGAGGTCTTCGCGCCGATGGCCGCACCGGAGGGCGCAGAAGACTTGGCGTTGATGTGGTTAGAGCAAGGCTGGTTTGGCCCGGGCTCTGTCCCTGCCAGCGAAACCGCCGTTTATGCCGCTGATATCGAGGGCGCGAATGTAGTCTACGAGACGTTTTTCGCGCAGGCCGTGCCCGCCTTCATGATGGGCGAAGAGGCCCGCAATGCAGCGCTGGCCGCCTACGCAGGCCCCACCGCAATCATCTTTGGTGAACAAGACGCCTACTTTGATGCAGACGTTGTGATTGGCGACTTGCAAGCGCGTTTGGGCACGCCGGACGCCAACATCACCCGCATCCCCGACGCTGGTCACTACCTGCAGGCCCATGCGCCTGAGGCGTATGTGAACGCCTTGACCAGCTTCCTCGATGCAGAACTCGCCGAATAGGCATCCCCAAAACCCATCCGCAAACAGGAGAACGACAATGGCAAAAGTGACCACAAAACGCACGATCGATGCGTCCGCAGAAGACGTCTGGGCCAGCTTGGACGATTATGGCGGGATCGCGAAGTGGAACGAAAACCTTGCAGCATCCCGCATCCTGCCCGGAAGCGTGGAAACCGGGCTTGGTGCAAAGCGGCAGTGTGACTTGAAGGCCGATGGCAGCGAATATCTGCGCGAGACCATCAATGTGTATGTGCCCGGTCGCAAACTGGGTCTGGTGATTGATGACACGACGATGCCCATGAAAGGCGCGACCTGCCTCTTTGAAGTCCGCGCCCTTGGGAACAACAAAAGCGAGATCTCCTTCACCATGGATTTCAAGCCGCCGATGGGCATCATTGGCCAGCTTATGCTACCGATGATGAAGCCCATGCTGCGGGGCAAAATGGCTAAGGCCCTAGAGGGCAACGCCAAATACGTCACGCGCAACGCCTTCTCCCACGCGTAACGCTTGGTTGGCGCGGCTCCGACCGCGCCACTCCCCTTCTCTTCGAAAAGGATAGATCATGAACCGCGTGGTCCGATTTGCCACGCCGGACGGTCCTGCTGCGCTCGACATCCGGCAAGAAACTATCCCAACCCCGTCTTCCGGCGAGGTGTGTGTCACCATAGAAGCCGCCGGTTTGAACCGGTCCGAGTGGCTGTATTCGCGCGGTGAATACCTCTTTGAGCCGCCAAAAGACGCGTTGATCGGCGCAGAGGCAACCGGTCGGGTGCAGGCCGTTGGCCCGGACGTCACGGGGTTTGCTGTCGGCGATGCCGTTTGCATTCTGCCAAGCTTCCGCGTCGACCACTACGGCGTTCTGGCAGAGCACGCGCTTGTGCCCGCCACATCGGTTATCCCCCGCCCCAAAGGGTTGGACCCTATCCAGGCGGCGGCCGTGTGGATGGGGTTTGCAACGGCCTATGGTGGGCTGGTCACGTATGGCGGCCTGCGCCTGGGCAAAGACCAGCGCGTGCTGATCTCGGCCGCGGCATCCTCGATTGGCATTCCTGCGATTCAGATTGCCAAAGACCACGGGGCCTATGTGATCGCCACCACACGATCGGCGGACAAACGCGATCAGCTTTTGGCGGCGGGTGCCGACCAAGTTGTCGTGACAGATACGGACGGCACGCTAGAGGGCGCAGAGTTCGATATCGCTTTTGATCCGGTCTCGGGCCCCTTTTGGCATGACCTGGTCAACGCAGCCGCCCCCGGCGCACGGATCATCTCCTATGGCAGTCTGGCTTATTACGGCACTGAACCGAGCGTGCCGCTCTTTGCTCTGATCACCAAGAACGTCCAACTCATCGGCTATTACGTGGTTTGGCATCTTTTTGAGAAACCCGAGCTTTGGGGTGCGGCCTATGACTATCTCTTGCCCCGTATCGAGGAGGGACGCTTCCAACCGCTCATCCACCATACCTATCCGTTGAGCGATGTGCGCGACGCCTACCTCGCGCTCGAAGGCAATGCGCCCATTGGCAAGATCGTCGTCACCCCATGACCGACCTACTCTGGCGGCATGGTTCGGGCGTCAGAGTCTCGCAAACTTCGAACCCACAACAGGAGACTTCAACATGACCGACGTAACCGTAACCGTCGCCCAGAAAATATCCGCGCCCGTTGACAAAGCGCGCGCCGCCATCACCGACCCGCAATGGGAGAAGTGGTTGCCCTTCATCAAGTCAGCGGAGTGCGCTGGTACATCCGCAGGATCCTCCCGCGTTTGCGTGATGGACATGCCGGGGACCGAAATGGACGGCTATGAGCTGAAGGAGACGATCCTTGGCGTCGACGCCGACGCGGGCAGCTTGGCCTACTCCATCGAAAACCCGCCCATGCCGCTCAGCAATTTCTCTGGCTCGGTTGTGGCACAATCCGGCGAAGACGGCAGCACAACGGTTGTATGGACCGCAAATTTCCAGGCGGACCCCGAAAACGTTGAAATGCTTCGTGGCGCTATCATCGGGCAATACCAAGCCGGGATTGGAGCGTTGGAAGCTTACGCATCTGCATAGCGCAAACGGCCCGCGCTGCTCTGGCCTTACCGAGCGGCGCGGGGCCTCCATGTCTCCGAGAACGATACCATGTATGCCGCACCAAGATTACGAAACCGGCCATTGCTAGATTAGGCGGCATCGATCAATTTGGGCTCTCACCACGGTTTCGCTACGCTTCGGCTTAATGACCGTTTCGCGCGCGCGAGTGACTTCACAGTTGCGCCTTAGACCATTTATATCGGTTGGGAAGGTAACATCGTGAACCAGAGACCTGAAGGTATCCGTGGACGTTAGAACGCTTGATAACTCCGATCCATTGCTTGGCAGCTCCAAGCTTCTTGACGCAGTACTCAAAACGGTTGGGTTCGCTCAAGAAAATGACGGAATTGGCCTGACCAAAGGCAAGGCATTCAACCGAAAATTTGCGACATGGGCTGCTGAGAATTTCAACTGGCCCGAATACTCAGCTGAGAGCCTGTTGCGCATCCAAAAGGTGCTGAACGAAGAAGACGTCATCCCCGTCTTCGTCTTGCATGAGCTGATGATCTCCATGAAGCTCGGGCGTCACGTCAAAGGCAAGT
>JBCBWJ010000227.1:0-5632 GCA_039817165.1 Pseudomonadota bacterium
GGAATGGAGAACCGCTCCGCCACGATCTGGGCGAATGTTGTCTCGTGCCCCTGTCAGTGGCTGTGCGAGCCGGTCAGGATCTCGATGGAGCCCACCGGGTTCACGCGCACTTCGGCGCTTTCCCAAAGGCCCACGCCCGCGCCGAGCGAGCCGACAGCGGCCGATGGGGCAATCCCGCAGGCCTCAATGTAGCACGAGTACCCTATGCCGCGCAGCTTGCCGCGAGAGGCGGCTTCGGCCTTGCGCGCGGCAAATCCGGGCACGTCTGCGGCGACGAGCGCCTTATCGAGGTTGCCATCAAAATCGCCCGCATCATAGGTCATGATAACCGGCGTCTCATGGGGGAATTCGCCGATGAAGTTCTTTCGGCGCAATTCACCGGGATCTTTGCCCATTTCGCGGGCGGCTGTCTCCATCATGCGCTCAATGGCGTAACACGCCTCTGGCCGCCCTGCCCCACGATAGGCGTCAATCGGCACCGTGTTGGTGTAGACCGCCCGCACGTTGCAGTGGATGTTCGAGATATTGTACTGACCCGAGAGCAATGTCGCATAAAGATATGTCGGCACAGCACTGGAAAACAGCGACATGTAGGCGCCGAAATTGGCGATCGTGTCGACCTTGAAACCGACGATCTTGCCATCCGCGTCAAAGCCCATCTTTGCTGTGGAAATGTGATCGCGGCCGTGGGCGTCTGTCATGAACGCCTCGGAGCGGTCAGAGGTCCATTTGACCGACCGACCGGTGCGCATGGACGCCCAAAGACAGGTGATCTCTTCGGGGTAGATGTAGATCTTGGAGCCAAAGCCGCCGCCCACATCCGGCGCGATCACGCGCAGCTTGTGCTCAGGCGCCACGTTGTAGAACGCCGACAGCACCAGACGCGCCACATGGGGGTTCTGGCTGGTGGTGTAGAGCGTGTAGTGCTCTTCGGATTCGTCATAGGTCGCCACGGCGGAGCGAGGCTCCATAGGGTTGGGGCTGAGACGGTTGTTGGTGATCTCCATCTCTGTGATGTGCGCGGCACCGGCGAGGGCGGCTTCGGTGGCGGCCTCTTCGCCGATTTCCCAATCATAGATCAGGTTGCCCGGCGCGTTGTCGTGGATTTCCGGCGCGCTGCTTTCGAGCGCCTTGTCCGCGAAGGCCACGGCGGGCAGCTCTTCGTAGTCGACCTCAACCGCTTCGGCCGCCAGACGGGCAAGCGCCTGCGTTTCCGCAATGACCACGGCCACGGCATCGCCCACATAGCGCACTTTCTGAGTGGCCAGAGCGGACCATGCGCCCATGTTCATGGGCGAGCCATCCTTGGACGTGATCGCCCACCCGCAGATGATGTTGCCGATCTCGTCGCCGGTCAGCTGCGCACCGTTGAGCACTTCGATGACACCGTCCATGGCCTCTGCGGCACTGGCATCAATGCCTTTGACCAAGGCGTGGGCATGGGGGCTTCGCACGAAGGCCGCGTAGGCCTGGTTTTCCATGCGGATGTCGTCGGTGTATTTGCCTTTGCCGGTGATGAACCGCTTGTCTTCTTTCCGCGTGACGCGGGCGCCAATTCCTTCGCTCATCTCACTCTCCTCTTATTCTGCTGCTTTGGCCATGCCGGACATCTCTCCGGCGGCCTCTTCAATGGCTTTGACAATGTTGTGGTACCCGGTGCAGCGGCAGATGTTGCCTTCCAGCTCGTCCCGGATCGCATCCGTGGTCAGGTCTTTGCCCTCGGCCTGGTAGCGGTTCACCATGTCGATGCCCGACATGATCATGCCCGGCGTGCAGAACCCGCATTGCAGCCCGTGATTGGCTTTGAACGCGGCCTGCATCGGGTGCAGTTCCTTGCCGGCTGCCACGCCTTCGATGGTGGTGACATCGGCCCCCTCAAGCGACACGGCAAGGGCAGTGCACGCCTTGATCGCGCGCCCGTCCACATGCACGACGCAGGCGCCGCATTGGCTGGTGTCACAGCCCACATGGGTGCCGGTGAGGCGCAAATCCTCGCGCAGGAAATCCGACAAAAGGGTGGTGTCGTCCACGTCCCGGCTGACGGATTTTCCGTTGACCGTCATCTTCACAGTGCTCATGCTATCCTCCTTTTCCGCGGGCGCAGGGCACCCGCATCACATGTCAATTGGGTGTCATTCAGCCGCATCCGGCGCGGGGCCGTTGAGATGCGTCTGGAAATTGTCAAAGAATTTGGCGGCCAGTTTCTTGGCCGTGGAATCGATCAAGCGGCTGCCCAAACGGGCCAGTTTGCCCCCGATCGTGGCGCGCACGGTGTAGGTCAGGATGGTCTCATCGCCATCCTCGGTCAGCACCACATCCGCGCCGCCCTTGGCGAAACCCGCCACCCCGCCAGAGCCTTCGCCCTGGATGGTGTAGCTTTCGGGTGCGTTGATATTGATCAGTTCCACATCGCCGGTGAACCGGGCCTTCACCGGGCCGATTTTCTGCACCACGATGGCGGACAGTTCTGTGTCTGACTTTTGCTCAAGCTCTTCGCAACCCGGAATGCAGATCCTGAGCACGTCACCGTCGTTCAAGGCCGTCCAGACCACATCACGCGGCGCGGCGATCCGGTGTTCACCGGTCATATCCATTGCTGGGTTTCCTCCCTGAAACCTGGCTGATTTTCATCAGCTTACCCAAGGGCGGGGTGAAAGCAAACGATTTCGCGGCAACCGCGACAGTTGCGCCTATCCGCGCGTAAAGGCATGTCTGTCTGGACGGCCCAAAGCGTGGGTCAGGGCGTGCAGGCTATCAAGCGAATGGCAGGCGTGAAAGCTGTCCACATGTTTGAGCAGCGCGCGCACGCCGCCAGCCTTCGGCGCAAAGCCGTCATAGCGCAAAAGCGGGTTGAGCCAGACAAAGCGGCGGGCCGTGCGCGACAGGCGGGCCGCTTCGCGGTCGAGCAGGGCCAGATCATCGCGCTCCAGCCCGTCAGTGATCAGCAAAACCTGAGAGCCGGTGCTGAGCACGCGGCGCGCCCAGGCCTTGTTGAACCGCTCGAGTGCTGCGCCGATGCGGGTGCCCCCTTCCCAATCCGTGGCCTCGCGCCCGATGGCCGCGAGCGCCGTGTCGGGGTCGGCCGTCCGCAGGGCGCGCGTCACATTGGTGAGCGAGGTGCCAAAGGTGAAGGCGTGCACATGGGCCCAGGCCGGTTCGCGGGCGTGGGCAATGGCATGCAAGTAGCGTAGCACCATGCGGGAATAGACAGACATCGATCCCGATATGTCGCAGATGGCCACCAGATCAGGCTGACGGCGGCGCGGGGCCTTGCGCGCCATGCGTTGAATGTCGCCGCCCGCACGTGCGGCCTGTTGGAGCGTGGCGCGCAGATCGGGTTTGGTCCCGCGTTGGTCTGCGCGGGTGCGCCGGGTGCGCAGCGGGTCCACGGTGAGAGAGAGCTGCTTGACTGCCTCTTCTGCCTCGCGCAGCTCGGACGTGGTCATCTGTTCGAAATCCATGCGTTTGAAGACGTCGTTTTGGGACCAGGTGAGCAGCGCCTCGCGGGTGATCTCTTCTTTGGGTTTGGGATCGGGCCTCTTGGGCGGCGCACCGCCGAGGGCCTCTTCGGCGCGGCGCCGGGCGGCCCCCGGCGGGGGGGGCGGCGTGTCATCCTTGAGCCGGGGCGAGAGCATGTGCATAAGGCCTTCCAGAAATTCCGGATCGCGCCAGAACATGGAAAAGACCTGATGGTAAACCTCCAGGTGGTCGGCCCGTGTGATCAGGGTGGCGCGCAGAATGTGGTAGAAATCCACCCGGTGGGAAAAGCCTGCTGTCTCCACCGCCTTGATTGCGGTTTCAACCTGTGCGGTGCCAACCTTGAGCCCGGCCTTGCGCAGCGCCTGGACAAAATGGACGATGTTTTCGACCAAACGCCCATCGGCTGTTGGCGCGGCATCTGACATCATTCAACGCCGGCCAGCATGCCCTTGGCCTCGTCCAGAAGACGCGTCGTCTCTGCGCCGGCAATGCGGGCTATATCGTCTTGATATTTCAGGAGCGCGCCCACCGTGTCGGTGATCATCTCGGGCGAGAGCGCCACCGCATCCAGTGCCACGAGACAGCGCGCCCAGTCGATGCTTTCGGCCACACCGGGGGATTTGAAGAGGTCCTGCCCGCGCAATGATTGGACGAAGGCCACCACTTCTGCCGAGAGGCTCTGCGTGGCGTCCGGCACGCGTTTGCGCAAGATCTCCAACTCGCGATCAAAGATCGGGTAATCCACCCAGTGATAGAGGCAGCGCCGTTTGAGCGCGTCATGGACCTCTCGGGTGCGGTTGGAGGTGAGGATCACGATGGGCGGCTCTGCGGCGGCGATGGTGCCGATCTCCGGGATGGTCACCTGAAAGTCCGACAGCACCTCAAGAAGGAACGCCTCAAAGGGTTCATCCGTGCGGTCCACCTCATCGATCAGCAAGACAGGCGGACCCTTGGGTTTGGGCTCCAGCGCGTCAAGCAGGGGGCGGCGGATCAGGAAATCATCGGAGAACAGCTCTTGTTGGAGGCCCTTGCGATCAGCCGCGCCCGCCGCCTCCGCCGTGCGGATCGCGATCATCTGTCCGGCGAAGTTCCATTCATAGATGGCCGAGGACGCATCGAGCCCCTCATAGCATTGCAGGCGGATCAAGTCGCGATCGAGCGTGGCCGCCAAGGCCTTGGCGATCTCGGTCTTGCCGACGCCCGCCTCGCCCTCGAGGAACAGCGGTTTGCCAAGGGTCAGCGCCAGATAGGCCACGGTGCCCAAGTCCCGCCCGCATACATAGTTTTGCGCGCCCAGTTGCGCGATCATGTCGTCGATGCTTTTGAGATCTTTGGCCACGCTGTCCTCCACTCACGTCCCATGAGACATAGAAGCCCGCATCAGGTCTGTCCATCTGCCCGGCGCAGGCCTCTTGCCGAACGGGCGCGCAGAGGTCATGTTTACAGGCGTAGCCATGTTGAAGAAAACACCAGCCAGCCGCGACCCGCTTGAGGCGCTATTGTCTGCCCCTGAGGGGGCCGTCCTTGCCGTTATTGCAGGCGTCGAAGGGCCGTCCTATCGCCCGGTGGGCGCGATGATGGCCGTGATGAGTGCCGACCAGCGGGCCGGTACTTTGTCGTCGGGGTGCATTGAGGCCGATATCGCGCTGCACGCGTTGCAGACCGCTGAGGCCGGCGCGAGCCCGCATGCTGCGCTACGGGCCGCCAAGCGTTCCGCCCGCGAACGCGGCGTCCCGTTCCGCGACTGGGCGGGATGGGTGCTGAGTGGACGCTGAGCGGTCCGGCGACCAGCGGACGGGCGGGCCCGGCCTCAGAAGTTGACGACGCTCTGCACGTAGCCGAACGCCGTGGTGTCGACGCCCCGCGAGTTCGGCGCCGTGCGGGCGAATTCGCCGGCGAACAACAGAGCCCCGCCGAACTCGATCTTCCACTGCTTCGGGACCACGGTCCAACGTGCCCGGACCTCGACTTGGTCGCCGATGAAGTTGCCCGAGTTGCCGGTCGGGTCGACGACGCCGGCGGTCGGCCAGCGGTCGCTGCGGCTCGCCAGCCACGCCGGACGGTAGGCCGCGTAGATCCAGAAATCGTCGCGCGGGTTCAGGCGCAGGCGCACCTCCGGCGAGCTCAGGTTGGCGCGACGCAGGGCGAGGTA
>JBCBWJ010000228.1:0-5613 GCA_039817165.1 Pseudomonadota bacterium
TCTCAATAATACGTCAGCTTTGTTGACATTCCAACATCGAACTGATAGCGAATCTCAGATTTGACGAAATTTTATGTCCGAAGCGGACGTATTATGCGCAACAATCGTAAAAAGCGTAGCGGCGCGAATGGGCAAAGGAGAAAGACAATGGCGGGATATGATGACCGTGACGGCACCATCTGGATGGACGGCCAAATGACCGACTGGCGTGAAGCCAATGTCCATGTTTTGACCCATGCCATGCACTACGCCAGTTCGGTCTTTGAGGGCGAACGTGCCTACAACGGCAAGATCTTCAAAAGCCGTGAGCACTCCGAGCGTCTGCACTTTTCCGCAGGCGAACTTGATTTCGAAATTCCCTTTACGGTCGATGAGATCGAGGCCGCCAAGGCGCAGGTGCTGCATGCCAATGGGCTGAGCGACGGTTACGTGCGCGCGGTTGCGTGGCGCGGCGCGGGTGAGGATATGGGTGTTGCGAGTGCGAAAAATCCCGTCCGGCTGGCCATCGCGGCGTGGGAATGGGGTGCCTATTACGGTGACGCCAAGATGAAGGGGGCCAAGCTTGACATTGCCAAGTGGAAACGCCCCAGCCCCGAGACGATCCCGTGCAAGGCCAAGGCCGCTGGTCTCTACATGATCTGCACGCTCAGCAAGCACGCGGCAGAGGCAAAGGGTTGCTCCGACGCGATGATGTTTGACTATCGCGGCTACGTGGCAGAGGCGACGGGCGCGAACATTTTCTTTGTTAAGGATGGTGAGGTGCACACGCCCAAGCCGGATTGCTTCCTCAACGGGCTAACGCGGCAGACTGTGATTGACATGCTGCACGACCGTCAGGTCAAGGTGCATGAACGCCACATTGAGCCCGGTGAGCTTGAAGGCTTCCAACAGTGTTGGCTGACCGGCACCGCGGCAGAGGTCACGCCTGTGGGTCAGATCGGTGACTATTCCTTCGAAGTGGGTGCCATGACGCGCGACATCTCTACGGATTACGAAAAACTGGTGCGTTCCTGAGGGCGCATCATCACCCCTCGTTGTGAGGGTCCCGCGCTTCAGGCGGGCAGGCTTGAACAATTTGGGTTGTGATCTCAGACTTTTTCAGCGGCTTGGTCAGGAACACGTCCAACCCAGCTTCCATGACACTTTTCCTGTCGCTTTCCATCGCATGGGCAGTCATTGCCACAACGGGTACGTGGCGCCCGTTTTTTGATTGTATCTCCCTGATCCGCCGCGTTGCTTCTTTACCGTCCATTTCAGGCATGGAAATGTCCATGAAAACGACGTCTGGTGAGAAGCTTCCGTAAAGATCTACAGCCTCAACTCCGTTTGCCGCGAATTGTAGCTCGATGTCGAGTTCCTTGATCATCTTGCCGAACACCAACCGGTTCGTGCGGTTGTCTTCGGCTGCAAGCACGCGCATCTGCCGTCTCCGGGTCTCGCGTTCAGTTTCCGTCGGAACGGGGGGGGCCGGCTCAAGTTCCTTGGTCGTCCCCGCGGGCCAACCCAAGTTCAAACGTCGAGGCACCTCAAATTTCTGTCTCTCAGGGCCCGCATAGCCCAAAGTAAAGCGCGGCGTTCGCGGCATTATCTGAGGCGACGGCGGTTGGGGGTCCGCGCTATCGGGATTGGCGGTGAACGCCTCCTCACAAGCGTGCAATGCCTTAAGGAAGGCATCGCGTTTCAACGGCCAGGCCAGCACCTCGGTCACGTGGCGCCGTGCCGGCTCGAACGTAGTCTGTTCCGGATGCGAGCTGACGATCATGATTGGAACGGTGTGGCCTGCTTCAACCAAGGCTTCGGCAAGTTCGAACCCGTCCATGGTCTCCATAACGTGTGCCGACACGATCAAATCAAACCCGTCTGCAACGCGAGACAGCGCCTCAGCCCCGGTCGTGGTGCAAGTGACTGACAGGTTCATGGCCTCCAACTGTCTTTTGAAAATACCGCGGCTGGTGCTGTTCTGGTCGACGACCAACACGGATTTCAGCCCGTCCGGCAGTCGTAAAATATCGTCACTGAGCGGATTGACATGCGGCAGTGTCACCGAAAACCCGAATGTGGATCCAACACCCACTTCGGAATCGACCCACATTTGTCCGCCCATCATACCCATGAGTCGTTCCGAGATTGCAAGGCCAAGACCTGTGCCCTCATGTTTGCGCGTCCGGGCATCATCGACCTGATTGAACTCTCCAAAGATGTGGCTGACCTTTTCCTTGGGTATCCCTATGCCTGTGTCCTCAACCGAGACATGCAGCTCTGTGGATGTGCCATCATCCGTCGGGTATCCGGTCACGCGCAGGATAATCTGGCCCTCTTCGGTGAATTTCACGGCGTTGCTCATTAGATTAGTAAGCACCTGCCGGATGCGGCCCGCGTCACCGATATAGCGCTGTGGCAAGAACAGATCGTAGTCTACGATCACCTCTATTCCCTTTTCTCGGCAAGTGACCTGCATCAGCGTGACCAGTTCCTGCACGCATTGTTCGAAGTCGAATTCCTCTTCCATGATGATCATTTTTCCCGCCTCGATCTTCGAGAAATCAAGGACGTCGTTGATGATCACCAAAAGCGCCTCGCCTGAGCTTTTGATCGTTTCCGCAAACAGCCGTTGTTCTTCGTCAATCCCGGTGTCGAACAGGAGTTCTGCCATACCGATGATGCCGTTCATGGGTGTTCGGATTTCATGGCTCATATTGGCCAGAAACGCGGATTTCGCGTGGCTGGCGGCTTCTGCCTCATGCCGCGCTTTTTCCAACCGCTGTTCATAGCGCACAGTGTCCGTAATCCGCAGGGCAAGGCAAACCACGTCACCTCCTGTGCCCCGCTGATCGATCAGTTTGACGTACTCATCGTTCCAAAGCCGGATAATGACCGGCTCCGGCATGTGGCTTTGCCAACGGTCGAGCATGTCTTCGCGCCATTCGACGGGGGTGCGGTCACCGGTGTCGACCAGGCCCTCATCCGTTGCCAGTTGCAATATCTCGACATAGGTGATGCCGGGTTTCACGTCTTTCAAATCGCCAAAGGCCGACAGCCATGCGGAGTTCGCCGTCACCATCTTGTTGTCCACGTCAAAGACGGCAAACCCGTCCTCGATCGTGTTGATGGAATGCCAAAGCCGCCGCTCCAGAACCTCCACCTTTTCATGAGCCACGGTGAGGTCGGATTTAACGCGCGCATTTTCGTCCTGCACCGTTTTGACCGCGGCGCGGGTTTCATGAATCTCTTCGCTGAGTGCGAGAGCATGCCGACCCAGTTTGCGGTTAGCGGCGTGCAGTTCCGCTTGTTTTTGTTCCAAAAGCCGCTGCGCCGCCAACCTGGCGCGACGCTCTTCCGCCAGCTTGTTGGCCAGAGTCATGCCGGCTCTCCGCCCCTTTGTCTTCACTTGGCTTTGTCATAAGGCAAACATGCTGAACATCCTGTTAAGAGCGGCCAGATATAGGAATCGTTGTCTGAGCCCGGAACGCGTGGCACCATATGGCTGCATAACGAGGAGGTCAGCATGCTCCGTCAAATCCTATTTTCGCTCATTGTCATCACCTTCGCGGCGCAGGCCATGGCCCAATCTCCGGTGCCTGACAGGCGACAGGTCGTGACCCCCAAAACGGATTTCTTCGGCGCAGATATCAGCCCGCTCTTTGACACCACCATCAACAATTGTCAGTCCGCCTGCATGGCCACCGCGGCCTGCCAGGCTTACACGTTCAACATCGAAAAGAACGCCTGTTTCCTCAAATCCGAAGTGCTAGAGGTGCAGGCCTTTGACGGCGCGACATCGGCAGAGATGTTGCCCACAGACCCCCGCGTTCTGGCACAGGCTGGCGCGCGCGCCAGCGACCTGGCGTTTCTCAACGAGATCGATTTCAAGAATATCCGAACGCTGGCCTGGGACATCGGTGCGCGCCATCCCGGTGGGCAATGGGACGTGAACCAGATGCTGGAAGCCGCCCGCAACGAGATCAGCCAGGGTGATTTTCTGAATGCCATGCGCTGGACCGGTGCCATCGTGGCGCGCTCTGATGCGGCGGATCAGTGGGCCGAGTACGCGCGGCTTTCAATGCGGATCGAGACGCAAAATTCCTCCGAAAAAAACCGCTACGGCAGGCAGGCTTTTGAAGCCGCCGCCAATGCCTATCTGCGGGCTTTGAGCGATCCGATGCGGGTGACCGCATTGATGGAAATGGCCCCCGCGCTGGAACGCATCGGACGGGGCCGCGACATGGTGCGCGCGCTGCGTTTGGCCGAAAGCATTCAACCCCGCGCAGATGTTTTGACGGCCCTAGAAGGGGCGGTGGCGAAGTACGGCTTCCGGGTCACCGAACACCGCGCTGACAATGAAAGTGCGGCCCCGCGCATCTGCGCAGAGTTTTCCGAGCCGCTGATCAAGGGCGGCACCGATTACACGCCCTTCGTTGCCCTGCCGAGCGCGGGCATGGTCGTTGAACCCGACGAGCGGCAGCTTTGCATTGACGGCGTGCAGCATGGCGAACGCTACCGCGTCACGTTCCGCAAAGGTCTGCCCGCCGCCAGCGGTGAGACCTTGATCAAAGACGTGGAGATCGCGCTCTACGTGCGTGATCGTTCTGCTCAGGTGACCTTCCCGGGTCGGGCCTACGTGCTGCCAAAATCCGCCGAGGCCGCTTTGCCGGTGGAAACGGTGAACCTCGATGAGGTCGATCTGGAATTGCGGCGCATGAGTGACCGAAATCTCCTGCGCACCTTACAAGAAGATTTCTTTGGTCGCCCGCTGGATCACTGGGCCGCGCAGGACTTTGGCACCAACCTGGCCCAAGAGATATGGACCGGCACAGGAGAGGTGCAAAACACCCTCAACCAGACCATGACCACCCGCTTGCCCTTGGGCGATGTGCTGGCGGGCCAGCCTCCGGGCATCTATGCGCTCACAGCCCGCGTGCCGGGCGAAGACATTTATGACAGTGCAGGTGCGACCCAATGGTTCGTGCTGTCCGATCTGGGGCTCACGACGCTCAAGGGCAATGACGGTCTGCACGTCTTTGTCAAAGCGTTGGGCGATGCGGGCGCGGTGGAGGGCGTGACGCTGACACTTCTTTCGCGCTCCAACAGTGAGCTCGGCACAGCAACCACGGACGCTATGGGACATGCCCGGTTTGATGCAGGTCTGACGCGTGGCAATGGCGGGGCCGCACCCGCGATGGTGATCGCCCAGAACGGACAGGATGATCTTGCCTTCCTGTCGCTCACCGACCCGGCCTTCGATCTGTCCGATCGCGGGGTCGAAGGCCGCGCAAGCGCACCGCCCGTTGATGTTTTCCTCACCACTGACCGAGGGGCTTACCGCGCCGGCGAGGTGATTTTTGCCACCGCCCTTGCCCGCGATGCCCTTTCAGACGCGGTCACCGGCCTGCCGCTCACCGCGATCCTGCGGCGGCCAGACGGCGTCGAGTATTCCCGCCATCTCTCGACGGAGGATCGTGCAGGCGGGCATGTGTTCGAAATGCCTGTGGCCAGTTCCGCGCCGCGTGGGGCCTGGACACTTGATATCAAGGCAGACCCGGATGCGCCTGCGCTCGCCAGTCAGAGCGTGCTGGTGGAGGATTTTCTGCCCGAGCGCATAGAGTTCGACCTGAC
>JBCBWJ010000229.1:0-5598 GCA_039817165.1 Pseudomonadota bacterium
GCGCTCTGCAGCAACCAGGACATACCTGCCCGAGCCGCACATCGGATCCACCACTGGCTCACCGGGCTGGTAGCCACATTGCCTGAGAAAAAGGGCTGCCAGCGTTTCCCGCATGGGCGCTTTGCTCACCGCCTGTTTCAAGCCGCGCTGATGCAACGGCGCGCCGGAGGTGTCGAGGCTGATGGTGCACAAATCGTCCTCTATCCGAACCATCACCCGTAGCTCGGCCTTGTCCGCCACGGGCGCCCCCAGTTCTTCCTCGATGGCGCGTGCAACCCGCTGTGCTGCGGCCTTGTTGTGATAAATCCGCGACGCCTTACAGGTTGCATCCACCCGCACGGTCACGTCCTTGCGCAGCACCGCGCCCCACGCCACCTTGCGCGCCCGTTTGTCCAGTTGCGCCAGATGCATCGCCCGAAAGGCCGCCACGCGCACCAGGACCCGGCCCGCGCCGCGCAACGTCAGGTTGGCGCGCCATACCTCCGTCCAGCCACCCGACAAAAGCACGCCGCCCGAGACCTGCCCAGACACCTCAAAGCCGGCCTCACGGGCCTCTTCGGCCAGCACGTCTTCCAACCCCGGCTGCACCGTCAGGAATATCTCAAAGGGAGGCTCGATCACCCAGCCCCTTTCTTTTTGCCAAAAATATCCCGGGGGGGCGTCGAAGCCTCTGGCTTCGACGTTGGGGGCAGCGCCCCCTCAAAGCCTGTTGAGAAGGGCGGCTGTTGGCCACGCATCAGCCGGCATGCCCAATTGCTTTTGCACATCCTGCACAGCCGCGCGGGTCCCAGCCCCCAAGATCCCGTCAATCTTGCCCACGTCATAGCCGCGCGCGGCCAGCTTCTGTTGCAGCGCTTTCATCTGCCCGCTGCCAAGCCCGGGTTCAGGATTGCCTGCATTGAACACCGGCCCGCCCTCAAGCCGGTTGGCGAAATACGCGGCCGTCAGCACGTAAGTAAACGATTGATTCCACTCAAAATAGACGCGAAAATTCGGATACGCGATAAAGGCCGGGCCCTTGCGCCCTTGTGGAATGATGATGCTCGCGGGCAAGTTGGACAGCTGCCCTTGGCGGGCCTGAACCCCCAAGGCCGCCCATTGCGACCCGGTCATCTGCGTGCGCAGCCCGGTTTTGGACCAATCCAGATTGCCCGGCAGGACCACCTCTTGCAGCCACGGCTCTCCTGCGCGCCAACCCAGATGTTGCAGCATCTTGCCGCCGGACATAAGCGCATCAGGGGCAGACCGCTTGAGGTCAACCTTGCCGTCGCCATCCCCGTCCACGCCATTGTCCAGGATATCCTGTGGCAACATCTGCACCATGCCAATTTCCCCGGCCCAGGCCCCCGTTGTGCGCTGCGGATCAAATTCGCCCTTCTCAAAAAGCTTCAGCGCGGCAAACACCTGTGGGCGGAACAAGGCGGGACGGCGGCAATCATGGCTCAGCGTCACCAGCGCGTTGAGCGTGTTGAAATCGCCCTGAAACCCGCCAAAATCCGTCTCAAACGCCCAGAAGGCCAAAAGCACGCCGCGGCTCACACCATATTGGCTCTCCACCTGCCCGAACACATTGGAAAACTGCCGTCCCTTGGCGATGCCTGTGTTCAAACGGTTGGCCGAAATCAATTGGCGGGCAAAATCGGTGAAGGGTTTTTGGAAAAAGCCCTGACCACGATCTGCGCGCAACACCGCCCCGTCTTGCCTCACCGACGCAAAGAAGGTGTTCACCGTCTGCTGGTTGTGCCCCCGAGAGACCGCCTCGGCCTTCATATCGTTCACGAAAGCGGAAAAATTCCCGCCGCATTGTTGCGCCACAACGCCTGTGGCAGACAGAATGATGGCGGCGATGGTGGTGGAAAATAGCTTCATGGGAGCCTCGTTAACCTGTGACGTGCGGCGGAGTGTAGTGGGCAAAACGAGGTGTGGGAACCGGGTAATCGTCACGTTTCACGCGAGTATGAGCCCCACCACCAAACAGACACTCAGGCCAGCAGCCCAGACGGTCCACAGAAGGCTCACGGTGGCGTCAATCTCATCTGGCCCGATGTAACACGCGCCGGTGGGGTTCACATAAGGGAAATCGCGCATTTCCCCGTCATAAGAGCGCGGACCCGACAGCGCGACATTCAGCACCTCTGCGACCGCCGCCTCGGGCCAGCCTGCATTGGGGGAGCGGTGCTGACGCGCGCTTTGGGCGATGACACCCATCCGGCCCAGTTTGCCGTAGAGGGCGGCAATACCTATGGCTGTCAACCGGGCAGGGATCAGGTTCAGCAAATCATCAAACCGCGCAGAGGCCCAGCCAAACTCTTCATGGCGGGCCGTGCGATAGCCCACCATGCTGTCCGCGGTGTTGGTGATCTTGTAGATCAGCATACCGGGCAGCCCGCCCAGCAAGAACCAAAAGGCCGGCGCGATCACCCCGTCCGAGAAGTTCTCAGCCGCTGATTCGATGGCCGCGCGGGAAATGGCCGGGCCGTCCATTTTCGAGGTATCCCGCCCAACGATCTGCGCCACGGCCATGCGCCCATCATGGACCGAAAGGCGTAGCGCATCAGCGACCGCCCGCACATGCTGGACCAATGATTTTTGCGCCAGAAGGATGGCCGCGATGACGCATTCAATGACCGATCCAAGCTGCGCCAGCGCAGCCCCAAGAAGACCCGCACCCACCACCAGAACGGTCAGCGCCAGCACGCCCTTGCCTCGCCGCGCGGTGCCCGTGTTGAGTTTGCGATCAAGGTAGCCAACTGCACGCCCCATCAGGACCGCCGGATGCGGCAAGCGATCCCAGAGCCATTTTGGCTCTCCCAAAGCGCCGTCAAGCGCCATGGCGGCCGCCAGCACCAAACCGGTGCTCATGCGGTCATCCTGAATGTGCAAAATCTATAGGTCACCCGCGCCTCACTTTGTTCGAGGCGTGTAAAAGCGGATTTGCGCGGGGCTTACAAGTCAGACAAGCTGGGTTTTGATCACCGCGCTGCTTTCCAACGTCCTGTGCACCGGGCAACGGTCGGCCACTTCGAGCAGGCGCTGTCGTTGTTCCTCGGTCAGGTCACCCTCGAGCTTGATAATACGGCGGAAGGTGTCTGCCTTGGCGCCGGTCTGTTGCCCGGCGTCCTGCGCGTGCACTTTGTCATGGCTCACATCCACCTGCACATGGGCCAGTGGCCAGCCCTTGCGTCGGGCATACATGCGTATGGTCATCGATGTACACGCACCCAGTCCCGTCGACAGGAACCCATAAGGTGTCAGACCCCGATCCGTGCCGCCATAGGCCTCGGGCTCATCGGCCAACACGTGGTGCTTGGGCCCGGCGTTCACATCCTGCAGAAACCCGTTTGGATCGGCCTCGCGCACCCGCACGATCCCTTCCGGCGCACCGGGCGGCGGGGCAGGGGGGCGCAGGTCGAGATAGCGCGTCGCCCACGCCGCAATCAGTTCGGCGGCATATTCCGCGTCTGCCGGATTGGTGACGAGGTGATCGGCGTTGTCCAGCGTGACAAAGGATTTGGGATGTTTGGCGGTGCGGAAAATCGCGCTTGCATTCTCAATGCCCACGGTCGTGTCCATCGGCGCGTGCAACACCAAAAGCGCACGCTTGAGGTTGGCAATCTCGCCTTCAAGTCGCTCTGCCTTCACATTCTCCACGAAGTTCTTTCCGATGCGCACAGGGCGTCCACCCAGCATCACCTCGGACACGCCATCCGCTTCAATCGACGCAAGCGCGCCGTCAAAGTTGTGGGTGACGTGGCCGGGATCATAGGGTGCTCCGATAGTGACCACGGCGCGCACACTTTCGATCTGGCGGGCCGCACCCAACACGGCTGCCCCGCCCAGCGAATGGCCGATCAAAAGGTTCGGCGCCAAACCGCGTGCATCCAAAGCGTTGGCCGCCTCCAGAAGATCTGCGATATTGGTGCGGAAGGTCGTGTTCTCAAACTCGCCGCCGGAATGACCAAGGCCGGTGAAGTCAAACCGCAAAACCGCAATGCCCGCACCCGCCAGACGGGCCGAGATGCGCCTTGCCGCGGGGATATCCTTGGAACATGTAAAACAATGGGCAAAAAGAGCCGTCGCAAGCACCGGTCCATCGGGAAGATCAAGCCGCGCTGCCAGCTCATCACCGCTGTGGCCGGTGAAGGTGATGCGTTCTGTGGGCATGGGGGCTCCTTTCCCTTACACGAAAACGAAGGTAGGGAACCGGGCAAGGCTGCACCAGTCATGTGACGACAATGTCACGGCAAGGTGAGAGATGTGACATGCAACTGATTTGGGGCCTCATCGCGCTTTTGGTCGTGGCGCTGGGGATGAGTTTTCTGGGCGCGCTGCACGGGCTGGGGGACAGCCTTGCGGTGTTTCGCATCGCATTGTGCCTGCCGCTTCTTGCCCTTGGTCTGGCGTTGCGAGGGGCGGGCTTGGGACGTGTGGTCGTGCTGTGCGTGGCGCTTGCGGGGATCGCGAGCGTTGTGTGGCACAAGCTGCCCCGTGCGACACCGGGACCTGTTACGATCTACCAGAAAAATGTTTTTCATTCGAACGCAGAACTGGCGGGGCTTGCCGCGGATATCCTTCAAACGAAGGCAGATTTCGTGACGCTGCAGGAGGTGTCGGTGGCCAATGAAGCGCTGCTTGACCTGCTGTCGGAGGCCTATCCACATCAGACCTTGTGTCGCTACACCGAGCGCAGCGGCGTGGCGGTCCTGAGCCGGTTGGAGCCCGTAGAGGACGGCCCATGCGAGCGCCGCTACGGGATGGCGCGGATCACGGTCGATCTTGCCGGTGGCCGTTACCACGTGGCTGCCTTGCACCTGTCTTGGCCTTTTCCGGGTCAGCAACCACGTCAGCTGCGCCGATTGCTGAACGATCTCGAACGGCTGGATTACCCGATCCTGATTGGTGGCGATTTCAACATGGTGCCGTGGTCAAACGCTCTGGCCCGCGTCGCGCGTGCCTCGGGCACAGAACGCGCGGGGCCTGCGCGCACCACGTTCCTTCTGGGCAGCGTGCCGATTTCAATTGACCACATCTTTGCGCCGGGGGGCGGATGGGCCGAGGCGCGACCTCTCTTTGGCGGGGATCATTTCGGCATTCTTGCCCGCGTTCACCACACGCCCGTTCAAAACAATTAGTCCCAAATTCAAGCCGTTTTTCGGGCCATCAATTGCCAATCCTTAATCATGCCGCGCTAGGCCAGACACGGGATGAAGGAGTGTGTGCGATGACCGTTCGGTTGCGAACCATTTGGGATGTCCGGGTGTTTTCCGTCACGCTGACGGCCCTCGTGATTTTGGGGAGCCTGGGCCTGCAAAATCTTTTGATTGAGCCGGATATCGCGCGGCGCGTTGTGTGGCCCGGTGCCTTGATTTCCTTTATGCTTGCTGCGCCTATCACGTATTTTGTCGGATTGAGACTGCATGAAGTTCACAGGTTGAATGTTGATGTAAAGGATGCCGCACGCAAAGATCCGTTGACGGGACTCTTGAACCGTCATGCTTTCGTGGAAGAGATCCGTCGTTTGGCGCAGACGTCGGGCGTCTTGATTATGGCTGACATTGATCATTTCAAATCGATCAACGACACGTACGGCCACGATAT
>JBCBWJ010000022.1:0-14217 GCA_039817165.1 Pseudomonadota bacterium
GACACAGAAATAGCTGCTGTTCTGGACCTCAGGAGTTTTGGCGTCCGGACGGCAATGTAGGCTGGGAAGTTTGTGTGAAATGCCGTTGAAAAGACCCTATCGGTCATCAGACACAAACGGAGCGTGCTCTTCTGCTCAGCCTTTTGAAAAACCTTTTCGCACCATGTAACGAGGACATAACACGCTAAGAGACTGTCATTGATTGCCTTGCGGGCTGTGTTTTTCGCCACACACGATGCACAGGTTTCAAGGATGTAGTGGGAAACCCGCGTTGACCCTTGCCCATGATGCTAACTGCCTCGCAAGAAACCCGCAAAGATGGCGGCAGATGCGACCATGACTGTGGCCGTGCCCAGCATCAAAGGCAGACCACCTACTTGATAGGTGAGCCCCGAAAGCACTGTCCCCAGCAGCCGCCCGCCCGCGTTTGCCATGTAGTAAAAACCAACATCCATCGTGACGCGTTCCGCTTTTGTAAAGGCCAAGATCAGATACGAGTGGAGTGCTGAATTGATTGCAAAGATCGCGCCAAAGATGAGCAAGCCTGCGACCAACGTCACGGTCAGCCAGGTTTGAGGGCCATCTGCGGCCAAAGCCGCGACGGTCAACGCCGCCGGGATTGCTGTCAGGGCCCATACCCAGCCTTTGGCCGTGCGCACCAGCTCGGCCTCTGGCCGCCTTGCAGCGCGCAGCAGTTTGGGCGCTGACGCTTGGATAAAGCCGTAAAGGATCACCCATACGGCCATGAATGTGCCGATCATGAAGAACGCCGTTCGGTTTCCTGCCACGGTACCGTCGGACAGCACGGCATAGAAATAAATCGGAATGCCTACGACGAACCAGACATCTCGTGCGCCGAACAGAAACACCCGCGCCGCTGACAACCAGTTTACGTTGGCCGACTTGGAAAAGACTTCAGAGAACTTCGCCCCTTTGCGGCCTTTCGGCAAGCCTGGCGGCATCGCGATGAGGACGGCCACCAAAATGACGGCGAGGATGGCCGCCATGCCAAGGACGGCCCAAACAAAGCCGAAGGTCGCCAATAGGCCCGCGCCCAAGAGGAAGCCGAGGCCTTTCACGGCATTCTTTGACCCGGTCAGCAAAGCGACCCACCGGAACAGCCCGCCATCTTCGGTCGGCGCCAGAAGTTTGACCGCCGATTTCGAAGACATCTTGGCCAGATCCTTGGCCACGCCGCTCGCCCCCTGGACGACCATCACATAGACCACGGAGACACCGATGGCCCATGTCGGATCAAGCTGAGCAAGTGCCAGAAGCGCCACAACCTGAATGCCAAGGCCCGCATACAATGTAGAGGTCAGACCGAACCGCGCAGCGATCCATCCTGCGCACAGGTTTGTCACCATTCCGGCCACCTCGTAGAGCACGAAAAGGTAGGCCAGCTGTACCGGCGTGAAGCCAAGCAGGTGGAAATGAAGCAACACCAACATCCGCAATGCGCCGTCGGTCAGCATAAACGCCCAATAGGCTGCCGTGACCGCGATATAGGCCGACAGCCCCTCGGGTCGCGCGGAGGAGTCTGTCACACGGACGCTCCGACCATCAACGCCACGTCCGCGAGGCGGTGCGCATAGCCCATTTCGTTGTCGTACCAGGCGTAGATTTTCAGCTGCGTGCCGTTGATCACCATGGTCGATGGCGCGTCCACAATGGTTGAGCGTTCATCGTTGGTGTAGTCTGTTGAAACGAGTGGGCGCTCTTCATACCCAAGGATGCCCTTCAACTCCCCCTCGGCAGCGGCCTCAAAGAGGGCATTCACCTCTTCCGACGTGGTTGCGCGTTCGACTTCGAAAACACAGTCTGTCAGCGATGCGTTGAGGAGCGGCACGCGAACCGCATGGCCGTTCAAACGCCCCTTTAGTTCCGGATAAATCAGCGTGATGGCTGTCGCGCTGCCCGTCGTTGTCGGGATCAGAGAATTCAAAGCAGAGCGTGCGCGGCGCAAGTCTTTGGCCGGTTTGTCCACAATGGTTTGGGTGTTTGTCACATCATGGATCGTTGTGATTGAGCCGTGTTTGATACCAAGGTTTTCGTGGATGACTTTCACAACGGGTGCAAGGCAGTTCGTCGTGCAGCTCGCCGCCGTGACGATCCGGTGTTCGTCTGCGTTGTAGGTGTCATGGTTGACGCCGTAGACGATGTTGGCGGCATTGCCGTCTTTGACCGGTGCGGAGACCACAACCTTTTTCACTCCGGCTTCAAAGTAAGGTTCGATCTTCGCTTCGGTCTTGAAAACACCGGTACAGTCGATGACCACGTCGACCCCGTCCAGGGGAAGATCCTCGATAGTCTTTGTGCCGATGAACGGTATGCGCGTGCCGTCGATGGTGACGCTGTCTGCGTCATGGGAAAACGCCGCCTTCCAGCGACCATGGACCGTATCAAATTCCAGAAGATGGGCTTGCATCTCTGGATCGCCCACAGCGTCGTTGATCCAGGCGATATTGGCCCCACGCTCCAGCAATGGTTTCAGAGCTAGCTTTCCGACGCGGCCAAGACCGTTCAGCGCATAGGTTGTCATGCATTGGTTTCCTTAAATGTGTTGCCAATCTCATCGATTGCCTTTTGTAGACCGATCCGATCCAGTGTCTCGATCGGCAAAGCGGTGAATGCTTTGATACGGTTCGATAGCGCGCCGTATGCTTGGTGAAAGGCCAAGTTCTTTTCAGCATCCGAGCCCTCGACCTTTACAGGGTCGGGCATACCCCAATGCGCGCTGACCGGCTGTCCGGTCCAGGCCGGACAATCTTCATTTGCGGCTTGGTTGCACACCGTAAAAACGAAGTCGAACTCAGGAGCATCATCGGTTTGGAAAACAGATACATTCTTGGACTCTAGGAGAGAAATGTCGTGCCCTTTTTGCTCAAGCAAGTCGAGCGCGAAAGGGTTGAGTTCCGAGTGCGGCGTCGTTCCGGCTGAATAGGCCACAAAGCGGTCTTCCGCCGTTTCGCGAAGAATGGATTCAGCAAAAATGGAACGGGCTGAATTTCCAGTGCAGATGAACAGAACATTGTACTTGCGATCGCTCATGGCGGTGGCTCCGTCGTAGGCAAATGAATTGAGGGGTGAGCAAATATCTGGGCGCCCGCGGCAGCAATCGCGCAGAAGGTAGTCAAAGGTCTCGCGCGCGGCATCCATATCAATCGCGTAACGCAGCGAAGTCCCAACACGTTCCTGCGTCACCAGGCCCGCTTGTAAAAGAGCCCCTACATAAGTGGAGAGGGTGTTCGGTTTGAGCTCAAGCGCGCGCGCGAGCTCCGTGGCAGGCACACGATCCGGGAAACGCCGCATGAGCAGCCGAAACAAGGCCAAACGTTGAGGGTGGCCAAGTGTCGAAAGGCGGACGGGAATCAGTACTTCCATAATGCACGAATTACTGAATAAATATTTTCGATGCAATATCTGAATGGCACAAGTTTAACAGACGATCTGTGCCGGCACTTCAAAACTGCCATTAACTGCAGATCAATGGGGCCGTGGGTAAGGGCGTCCAACCCGCCCTTTCACCCCATCCCAAATATCAGCTTCCTGTTGATGCCCGGCCGCCCTTGCCTCATAGAGGTCGCGCGCAGGGTATTGGCCGGGCGACGCGCAAAGAGGGTAGGCGGCGCATGCCAAGTGATGTCTCCTCTTGACCATCCCCGGCAGAGCGATTGCGCGACAGGGATCTATGTCACTCCAACCTTCCCCAGGACAAGCCGCATCGCCGGCTACAGACCAAGCCACAGACCCGGCGGCTCTGCGCATCATAAAGCGCGCCGTGTTGGTCTTGCTGGGGCCTGTCTACTTCTTCTACATCGCTTTCGTGCCGCTCATCTGCGGGCGCAGGCGAGGCTTTCGCGGCTGGTATTGGCCGGTGGTGAAACGCGCCTGCTCCCAGCTTTTGTGGCTGCTCAGCATCCGGACAGAGATGACAGAGGCCGATCGCGCCACGCTGGCCGGCGACACGAACAGCCTCATCGTGATCAACCACCGCAGCCATCTCGACGGCTTCGCTTTGATGGACGTGATGCCCGACGCCAAATGGATCACCTTTGCTGCAAAAAAAGAACTTTGCGACGCGGCCCTTCTGCGCCACGGCTTCAAAGGGGCAGGTCTTGTGGAAATCGACCGCAAAAGCGGCCAGGTCGCGCTTGAGACGCTCACCACCGCTGTGCACGCCATGCCCGCGCGTCGCTCTGTGGTGCTCTTCCCTGAGGGCACGCGCACCAAGTCCGAAAGCCTCGGCACGTTCAAGGCCGGCGCAGTAATGGTCGCGCGCGCCACAGGCCGGACAATTCGGCCCATCGTCATTCATGCCTCCGACCGCCTTCTGCCGCGCGGCACTCACATGCCCAAAAGTGGAACAATCTGGTTCGAGGTCTTGCCCTCTTTCGAATGCGACCCCTCTGCATCAATAGACGAAGACCTGGCCCGTCTGCGAGGCGCGATGATGAACGCGTTCGACGCTTGGGTGGGTCGGTAGCACTTGCAAATGCAATGCGCTTTGTCTCAGGGAGAAGTGGGCGGAAAACCCTTCTTTGTCTGCAAAACGGAAGATCGCTTCCGTTCCCGTTTGCAAGTTGAACAACCGCTTGTTTCCACAGGGCACCAGTCACAATTGCGTTCCACCATCACGAGGAACAAGTGCAAATTGGGATCTCTAATGCTTCGGGTTTTTCTGGTTCCAGAAATATGATCTGCGTCAGATTGCTGTCTCAATCCATATCGTCTTGGTTTGCAAATATTGCTCTATTGCTTCGGTGCCGTTGTCTCGGGCTAGAGAGCCCGACTGTTTGTAACCGCCAAAGGGCGTTTTGATGTCACCCTCGGAAAACCCGTTCACTGAAACAGTACCGCAAGGCAAGGACCGCGCCATGTGGAGGGCACGGTCAATGTCTTGGGTGAAAACGCTCGCATGCAATCCGTATTCTGTATCACTGGCAACGGCCAAAGCGTCTTCCATACACTTCATCGGCATGATCCCGAGAACTGGGCCAAAAATCTCTTCGCGCGCGATTTTCATGTCCGGGGTCACGTTATGGAACAGGGTTGGTTGAATGAAATAGCCGGGTAGATCACTGTCACCGCCTGTCACCATACCAGCACCCTCGTCTATACCGCTTTGTATGTACTTCATGACCATTTCCTTGTGTTCTCTGGTGATCATCGAACCAATATCGGTGGCAGGATCCAGCGGATCGCCCAGCTTGAAGCCTTGGATGCGTCGACTTATCAGTCCGGTGAATTCCTCAACCAGCGGCGCAGCGATCAGTTGCCGCATGTTGGCGGAGCAATTCTGCCCGCCATTCCAAAACGCAGACATGGCGGCATGTTCTATAAGATCGTCGCTCAACGTCGCGTCATCCAACACGATGAACGGGCTTTTGCCGCCCATCTCAAGCCCGACACCTTTCAGATTGCTGTCGCCCGAATAGCGCATGAACATGCGGCCCACTTCGGTCGACCCTGTAAAAGACACGACGTCGATATCTTTATGCAAACCGATGGCCTTGCCTGCCGTTTCGCCAAAGCCTGGAACAATGTTGATCACCCCCGCCGGTACACCGGCTTCCTGCATAAGTTCGGCAAGCCTTATCGTGGAAAGGGGCGTTTGCTCCGCCGGTTTGATCACTGCGGAACAACCCACTGCCAAAGACGGGGCGATTTTCCATGCCGCCATGACCAGCGGGAAATTCCACGGCAGAACGGCGCCTGCAACGCCTGCCGGTTCTTTGGTGACAAGCGCCAACGTCCCCGGCCCGGTTGGGGCAATCTTGCCAAAGACCTTGTCGGCAAGTTCGGCGTACCACTGAAAGAATCGCGGGACTTCTCCGCCGATCTCATCCATGCAATCCTTGATCGTTTTGCCGGTATCTAGGCTTTCAAGGACCGCTAGCTCATGGGTGTGGTCACGCACCAATTGGGCAATTTTCTGCAAGACCTCTTTGCGGTCCTCAGGTTCTGCGCGTGACCAGGTCCCTTCATTGAAGACCCGCCGTGCCGCTTTTACCGCACGGTTTACATCCTCAGCTTTGCAATGCGCGACCGAGGCCAGCACTTGGCCCGTTGCTGGGTTTGTAGTCTCAAACTGCGTTCCATCGGCAGCATTGCAGAAAGCGCCGTCGATGAAGGCTTGACCATTGGGTTTGAGAGTGTCGGCGAGGGCTTTATACTCGGCATGCGTGAGCGTCATTTTGGTCTCCGATAAACTATGTGCGCAAGCTGCGTGCGAATGTGCGGACGTCCTTGAAAAGCAATTCTGGCTCCTCCATCGCAGCGAAATGGCCGCCACGGGGCATCTCCGTCCAGTGAGTGATGTTGTAGATCCGCTCCGCGTAAGATCTCGGTGGCCAACGCAGCATTTCTCTTGGGAACACGGCACAGCCGGTGGGTACTTCCACACGTTTTCCTTCCGGCGAAAGCACGCGGCCGCCTTCCTCGCGCCGTCCGTAGTAAATCCAAGACGCAGAGTTGAAGGTGCGCGTGGTGATGTAGATCATGATGTTCGTTAGCAGTTCGTCTTTCGTATGCGCATCCTCTATCCGCCCGGTCGGCACGTCGGACCAATCGTGAAATTTCTCCACCAACCAGGCCGCAATCCCCACAGGGCTGTCCATCATCGCATAGCTGAGCGTTTGTGGCCTGGTTGCCTGTTGCGTGCGATACCCGTTCTGCATGACCTGATCCGCCTCGAACTGCGCGGCCCAGGCAATTTCTTCGGGCGTTTGCGGCCCGTCGGGATGGCGCATGGTCAAGACATTGATGTGAATGGCCGCACAGGCGGGCGAATGCTCGTATCCTAGCCAGGAACAAATTGCGCCGCCCCAGTCGCCGCCCTGCGCGATGTAGCTGTCATAACCCAAGGTCTTGGTCATCAACGTATTCAGCACCCCGGCCATTTTGCGCGGCCCGAACGGCCGCGGAGGTCGCCCAGAAAAACCAAAGCCTGGCAAGGACGGCGCAATGACAGTGAAGGCATCGGCGGTGTTGCCACCAAAGCGCTCTGGATGTGCCAGCGGTTCGATCAGGTTCAGGAATTCCGCGACAGAGCCGGGCCAGCCATGACTGATCATCAGCGGCATTGGGTTTGGTCCGCTGCCAACCTCATGGATGAAATGCATGTCAATCCCATCAACCTGGGCCAAGAAATTCTGAAAAGTATTCAATCGAGCCTCTTGCGCACGCCAATCAAAGCCGTCGACCCAATAGGCGCATAACTCTTTCATGTAGTTGAGGTTCGCGCCGTAATCCCACCCACCATCGTCCGGCATCTCATGCCAGGGAAACGCCGTGACACGGTCGCGAATTTGCTCCAGCACATCATCGGGAACATAAGGGGTGAAGCTGCGCATCGTGTGGTCTTGGTCCGTTCGGTCCTTCAAGATTGGATTTCCCGACATGACATGCCTTGCGTATTGTTGCTTCCTTCCAGTGCGAGAAGGCTAATGGAATAGGCCAACACCGGGACAGAGACAGGTAACGCAATTCGAAGGGACAGATGCCCATGCAGCATTAAAGCAGCGCCTGCACTTCGGCTGCGATGATCTGAAGGCCTGCGTCCATCTTCGACACCGGCACATAGGCAAATCCCAAGCGGAAACTGCGCTTGTCGTTCATCCCTAAGTAATAGTCCTGTCCTCGGTCGACCAAGACGCCCTTTTCGCGCAGTCGCAAGGCAAGGTCAGAGGCATCAAATCCATCCGGCCCGGTCAGCCAGAACGACGTTCCACCCTCAGAGTCGGTTCGTTGTAACATGCTCAAGTGCTTGGTGATGCCGTCGTTCATCGCATGCCAGCGTTTGTCATACCGCCGCTCGATGTTACGCAGATGAGAATCGTAGTGCCCCAACTGAAAAAACAGCGCGACGATTTCCTGCACTATAGTCGGCGGATGCCGCATCATGACCCCGCGTGCAATCCGTGCTTCACGGATGATATCGCGATGCGCCACGATAAAGCCAAGCCGAATTCCAGGAGAGATTGTCTTCGACATGCTGCCGACATAGATCACGCGCCCTGTTTCATCCATGGATCTCATGGACGGAGAGGACTTGGCGACGTAGTTCATCTCCGCTTCGTAGTCGTCTTCAATGATAATGAAATCCTTTGCGACCGCGGCTTCCAACAGCTCTTCACGCCGCCCCTGGCTCATTGTCACCATGGTGGGAAACTGGTGACTGGGCGTCGTGAAAACCAGTTGGCAATCGGGGGGAATAGCACTTGGAACGATGCCGTTGTCATCGATTTGAACGCCGACCAGCTCGCTCCCGGCAAGGCGAAACGCGTTGCGCGCCCCGAAGAAGCCAGGATCCTCAAGAGCGATGGGTTTGCCGGACCGCGCAAAGATCATTCCCAGAATATAGAGCGCGTTTTGTGACCCGAGCGTGATTAGTATCTCATCGTCATCGGCGTAGATACCGCGTGTGTTCAACAACCTCTGGCGCAATTGCTGGATCAATTGCGGGCTGTCACTTTCGACCGAGTCACTGGCCCAGACCGGCATCTTTTTGCGCCCCAATGCCTGTCTCGTGCATTCACGCCACCCATCGACCGGGAACAGGTCCGGATCGATCTGGTTGTAGATGAACGGATACGGATAAACGTTCCAGTCCAGTGGATTGACAACCGGCATCAGGTTATTTCGTCTGAAAGAAACAGGGCAGGGCGCGGTCTGGCGATTGGTGTCCACCGTGGCAGATTGGGCAGTTTGCAATGCCGCCATCTGAGGCGCTACGAAATAGCCTGACCGGTCTCTCGATACCAAAAACTCCATATCAATCAGCCTGTTATAGGCAGAAAACACTGTATTTCGAGACACGTTCAATTGCTTGGCCAGTTCGCGGCATGACGGCAAAGGCCTGTCATGCGCAAGGGATTCCGACGTTATTGCAGCGCTTACCACTTCGCAGATCTGGTCGCGCAGGTTCAGAGGTGAGTTTGCGGGCAGCTTCATGAATCTGGGGGTTAAGGATGCCAAGTGATCTCCTCTCTGCACACTGATGCGGGTCCTACTTTTAGGTCTTTGCGGGGGTGTATGTCAGGGTCAAACTGATCTGTCCCCTTCTTTCAAACTATCTGTCCCTATCTTTGGCCTGACCCGCGATGAAAGATGAAGGCAAGCACGAAACCATCTTTGGGAGCTAAACACATGAGACCGAGAACTGTTGGAAAGATACTATGTCTGGCAAGCGCAATTGCGTTTTCAGCGGGCATCGCCAGCGCTGAGAAAGTGCTGAAATTAGGTACAGTGGGCTTTATCGGCATGCCGATTGGAGACGCCATTGATCAGGCGCTGATACCGACACTCGAAGAAGTGTCAGGCGGCAAGCTGACGATCGAGCCGCATTATCGCCGATCCCTGTGCAGCGAGCAATCCTGTGGAGAGCAGGCCAATCAGGGGCTTCTTACGCTTTGGACAAGCTCCACCGCAAACTTCGGCAACTTCGGCACGTCTTTGGCCATTTTTGACCTGCCTTACATCTTCAAGAGTATTGAAGACGCAGATCGTATTTCATCTGAGTGGCTGGCAGAAATGCAGTGTCAGATCGCAGCGGAAGAAGCAGGACACGTTTGCCTGACGGTCTATTCGTCTGGTGGTTTTCGCCAGCTGGGCAACGCGCACGGTCCCGTGCAAGTGCCGTCTGACATGGAAGGTCTGAAATGGCGCGTGACCAAAAGCCCAATTGAATACACGCTGGTCAAAAACTGGGGTGCAGTGCCTGTGCCTTACGACTGGGCGCAACTCTATCAGGGTTTGCAGACTGGGGTGGTGTCAGGGCAATATGTGGCAACACCTTGGCAGCACGTCGCCAAGCTGCATGAGGTTGCACCTTACTTTACGGAGATTGGCGGATCATGGTCTGGCAACCAGCTCTCAATTGACAAGCGCCAATACGATGCGCTGACGGATGAGGAAAAAGAATGGTTGCGCATCGCCGCCAAAGCCTTTGGCCAAAAAGTACAGGAATTGGACCGCGCATGGGTCGAAGCCGGTGAAGCCGCGATC
Source organism: Pseudomonadota bacterium (assembly GCA_039817165.1). Lineage (GTDB taxonomy): Bacteria > Pseudomonadota > Alphaproteobacteria > Rhodobacterales > Rhodobacteraceae > Roseovarius. The sequence goes on from JBCBWJ010000022.1 coordinate 10,009, forward strand.
AAGGAAACCGCCAAAGACTGGTATGTTCCCACCGAGGAAGAACTGTCTTTGTGGCGTGCTGGGGCGATTGACGCATGGTTGAACGCCAAAGGCACGTATGATCCCGCTGTCGCGAGACGTGTCCTGGAAGAACAGAATATGACGGGCTTCATTGCCCAGCTGGAAGAAGCAGGCGCTCTTTAACCCGCAGGCTCGTGCCAAAAAGAGAGCAGGCGCGGGATTATGCCCCGCGCCTGATTGCGACACTACCGGATTTTGCCGACTGGAAAGAGGTTCCCTTGCATGGAAAGTGTCGCGCTTCTTGTCGTGCTGGTCATCTTGATCATGCTTGGCGCACCGGTTGGCTTTACTATGATCCTGATACCGGTGGTTTACATTCTGATCACCGATGCAGCCCCAATGATCCTGATCCCAAGCCAGATGTTCAGCGCAATCGACTCGGTTCCGCTGACGGCGATCCCCTTCTTTATGCTGACCGGCGAATTGATGACGTCAGCAACGATCACCGACCGTCTTGTCAACTTGAGCCAAAAGATCATTGGACGCATGCGCGGGAGCATGGCTCAGGCCAATGTGCTGGTCAGCATGTTTTTTGCCGGAATGAACGGATCGGTTGTTGCGGATACAGCAACCGTGGGGTCGCTATTGGTGCCGGGCATGAAGAAGGCGGGGTATCCGCCCGAATTCGCGGCTGCCATCACTGCTGTCAGCTCAACCATCGGGGGCATCATCCCGCCCTCAATTATGATGATTGTTCTGGCCAATGCGGGCGGTATCTCTGTTGGCGCGCTGTTTGCGGGCGGAATCGTCCCCGGCATCATGATTGGCGCGCTTCTCATGCTGATCAATTACGCTATCGCTCGGCGCAACAATTTTGAGCGCAGCGAAGAACCTTTCAGTCTCAAGGGAGTCGCGGTCGCTGGATACAAGTCGTCTTTTGCTTTGCTCATTCCAGCGGTGCTGGTCGGATCGGTGGTCTTTGGTATTGCTGGAGTGGTCGAAGCCGGCGCACTCACGGCGACCATCGCGCTATTTGTCGGTCTTTTTGTCTATCGCACGATCACATGGAACACTTGCCAAAGCGCTTTTGTACGCGCCTTTCGCAATTCGGCTATGGTTTTTATTATCATCGCCGCCTCCGGTCCGTTCAGCTGGCTTTTGACCTCTCTGGGCGCCATCGGCCAGTTAGAGGCATGGTTGCTCAGCTATACCTACAATCCTTTGGTCTTCGCCTTGGTTTTGGTCGTGTTTATCTGTCTTCTGGGCATGGTCATGGACTCTGCAGCCAACATCATTGTTGTAGGCCCTGTGCTCGTCGACGTCATGGTGAAGGCGGGCTACGCAGACGTGCAGGCTGCTTTGGTCGTTGTGGTCGGCTTCCTTATCGGGTCGGTCACGCCTCCCGTTGGTGTGGCGTTCTTTACGGCTGGGGCCATCGCCGAGGTCCGGCTTGAGAAAGTCGCAATCGCCATGTTGCCTTATCTTGCCGCGTTGTTCTTATTGCTGTTCATTCTCATCATCGTACCAGATTTCACCATGTTTCTGCCCCGAGCCCTGGGCTTTGCCAACTGATGGAGGGTTAAGATGATCGTAGCAATCAAACTCATTGATCGCGCTGTCAAAAAGACATTGACTGCCTTTTGCGGTATCCTGCTTTTGGCGATGGTGTCATTTACCGTTTACTCGGTGGTGATGCGATACGTGTTCAAGAATCCACCCATCTGGGGCGACCTGCTGACCGTGCTCAGTAACATCTGGCTGGTTTTTTTTGCATTGGCCCTGACGGTTCGTGACAAAGACCATATCGCTCTGGATCTGATCTACACCCGGTTGCCAACGAAAGCGGCTTTCGCTGTTCAGCAATTCTGGACAGGGGTGATCTTTTGCCTCGGGATCGTCATGATCGTCTGGGGGCTGGAGGCCGTTGCGACCATGGGCGGAAAGTATTGGGAAATGTGGTACTTCGCCTGGGAAGACGGCGGTCTGGTTTTCAAGCCCAACTACATGCCGAAAAAATATGCCGTGGCCATCGTGCCGATATCGGGCGTGCTTGTATGTGTCGCTGCGGTCTCCTCCATTATAGAAGACAGCCTGCGCCTGAAGTCGGGGAAGTACACCGCTTCCAAGGATCTTGAGTGAAGCGGAGAAGGCAAAGCTTCGAACTCCGCTGCACGGCAACGATTGGCCCGTAAGAAACTCAAGCAACTTATGCCAAGGTCCGACAGTGGCCCAATTCATGAGTTTTGGAAAACTGGGGCATGCTTGGCGTGCAAGTGCAGATAAGCACCTTTTAAAACCAAGTGTATCGTACCAAATCGCTGCGCATTGCACATACCTGAATTTTCTTAGAATTGCCTGCGACATGAAAGGGCAATTCGTCTTCATGCCAAAGCTGCGTTAGATTTCGTCTACTATACCTTTTCCAACACCGCATGACCTACTACGCCACTCCGTCAGAACCATCGGCTTTCAAAGCATCCCTTTACCAAATTATGGTGATTTCTCTCCTGGCACGTTTTCTGGGGCAAAGATCTTGCACCTTTGTAAGGCGCGATTTCGCCGCCCTCGCTTGTAAATTGTGGCTTGCGATGATCCCTTTAGTGGATCTATTGCAGTTATGATGTCGCCGCGCGCGAAATGGCCCAACCTCGTTCAAATTAAACTCCGGAGCATCAAGAAAAGCGCTGACCAAATGACAAGCTTCTATTCAAGTCTCGATGATCGCGCCTTTTGGAAATCTGGTGTCGCTGAGACCAGCCCGCTGAACCTCAAAGATCTCTATCAGAAGAAATGGACCATCTCGCCGCGTTGGCAGATTGGCACAGCCGGCAGCTGTTTTGCACAGCATATCGCTCGGCACCTGAGGAAGAACGGCTACAATGTCCTTGACGCCGAACCTCCGCCCAATTTTCTACGCGAGCGACTGCACTTGGCCTATGGATATTCCATGTATTCCGGCCGTTACGGCAATATCTATACAGTGCGTCAGTTCAGACAGCTCATCGACGAGGCTTTTTCCGACACGCCTCAGGAAATGCTGATCTGGGAAAAAGATGGCCGGGTCTACGATGCGTTACGACCGGCCATCGAGCCAAATGGCTTTGCCTCCATAGTGGAAGCGCAAGAGGCGCGCGCTTATCACCTGGCCTGCGTGCGAAAGCTGTTTATGGACGTGGACCTGTTCGTTTTCACGCTTGGACTGACAGAGGCTTGGTTCCATGATGCCACGGGCCGCGTTGTACCGATTGCCCCGGGCGTGGTGGCCGGTGGGGATAAGACCGATGAGTACAGCTTTCGAAACTTCACATATCCGGAGCTGCTCTCGGATTTCAGGGAGACCATGAAAGCCCTGAACAAGCATCGGGGCCGTCGTCTCCGATTTCTTTTAACTGTGTCGCCAGTTCCGCTCACCGCAACGGCAAGTGGCGGCCATGTGTTGGCAGCATCAACCTATTCCAAAGCGGTTTTGCGTGCGGTGGCGGGGAGTCTCTGCGACAGTTCCAGCAACGTCGATTACTTCCCGAGCTATGAAATCATTACGAATCCAGCGGCCAGGGGGACGTTCTTTGCCCCCAACCTCCGCTCAGTCCAGAATGAAGGCGTTGAGGTCGTGATGAAGACCTACTTTTCCGCGCATCCACCCCAAATCAATAATGGTACCGAAAGTGAGTGCGATACAGCCGAAGAGACGGGTGCAGATGTGCAATGCGAAGAAGAGCTTTTGGGGGCTTTCCAGAAGTGAGACGCGTCTGCTTCATTGGCAATTCGCACATCGGTGCCATCAAACGCGCCGTCACCACCTATGATGATATCGAGTGTCTGAGCAATGTTGAGCTTTCCTTGTTCGGAACCCCCGGTGGGACACTACAGTCCGTCAGGTTGCGCGACGGCGTTCTGAGGTCTGACAACCCAAAGGTTCAACAGAACTTTCTTTGGACGTCCGGTGTTGCGCTGGAAATCGATGTCTCAGGGTTTGATGAAATCTTTATGGTAGCAGGACAATCCTACCTTTCGATTTTTCCGTTCATTGCAGGAAAAGATGTTCCCCACATCACGCGTGGCATGTTCGAAGAGATTTGGGACCTGATGGTCAACGGCTGGGCCATCAATACTTGCAGAAAAATTGCCGAGAGCAATCCCGAGGTTTTCAATTACTTGCTTGGCCACCGGAGACGCGGCAGAAAGAAATGGCTGACCAACATGCGTCAC
>JBCBWJ010000230.1:0-5576 GCA_039817165.1 Pseudomonadota bacterium
GCAGCACCGGGAAGGCGTCATCGGGTTGCCCGTGCTTGCCGTCGGGGATGGAATACACAACCACCTCTGGCGCGCAGGCGATGTCGTGGTGCACCTGATGGCTGGCTGCGACCCGGTCATAGGCGCGTTCGCGGATGTCGAGCGCGGCCCAATCCGCATTGGGGACGGCCGCCATCAGGCCGTCGATCTCTGCGGTGTCATCAGGGACCACGGTCAGATAGGCCACAGGGCGCAAATCCGTATGCCGCCAGACCCGTCGCCAGCCGAGCAACCGCGCGGGGCGTGCATCGGGATAGTCATGGGTGTTGCGATTGACGAGACTGCCATAGCCGAAAAAATACGCATCCGTAGGGTTTGATTTGGTCATCGATATCCAACGTGATTTCCGCTTGAGACGCCTTGACCCACCAAGGCCCTTGCCTGATGCCCATCTGTATACTACCGTCGGATGCGATCAAGTCGGGAGAACTGGTGCATCCAAATGGACGCATCGGTGCCGAAGGAGCAACCGCCCCGGAAACTCTCAGGCCCAAGGACCGACGGGATCAAAAGAACTCTGGAGAGACCTCGCACCGTGTGAGGCGCCGAAGGGATAGCGATCTCAGGCGAAAGGACAGAGGGGGCACCAGCCGCGTGACACACGCGCGGGTCAGGTGCCGGTGACATCCCAAGATGCGACCCCGGCCACACAGAACGGGAGAACCGCGCGATGGGGGATCTGAACACAACCCCGCTTCATGCCCTGCATCGGGAGCTGGGCGGCAAGATGGTGCCCTTTGCGGGCTATGAGATGCCGGTGCAGTACCCGCTTGGCGTAATGAAAGAGCATTTGCACACCCGCGCGCAGGCCGGGCTTTTTGACGTGAGCCACATGGGGCAGGTGATCCTGCGCCATGATGACGGTTACATGGCCGTGGCCGACGCGATGGAGCGGTTGGTGCCCGTGAACCTGATGGATCTGCGCGAGGGGCGGCAGCGCTACGGGTTTTTCACCAATGCCGAGGGCGGCCTTCTGGACGATCTGATGATGGCGCGCCGGGGTGATGAGATGTTCGTGGTGGTCAACGCCGCCTGCAAGGACGCGGATGTGGCGCATATGCGCTCGGGGCTGCCAAATGTGGATGTGGAGGAGGTTGGCGATCGCGCCTTGCTGGCGCTGCAAGGACCCGCGTCCGAGGCCGTGCTGGCCACACGCGTGCCCGGGGTGGAGGAGATGCGCTTCATGGATGTGACCGTCCTGCCCAGCCGGTTCGGCGAATTGTGGATTTCGCGGTCGGGCTACACCGGAGAAGACGGATACGAGATTTCGGTTGAGGACGCGCAGGCGGAGGCGCTGGCCCGAGCGCTGTTGGCCCATGACGAGGTCGAACCCATCGGCCTTGGCGCGCGCGACAGTTTGCGGCTTGAGGCGGGACTTTGCCTTTACGGTCATGACATCGACACCACGACCACGCCGGTGGAGGCGCGCCTCGGCTGGGCCATCGGGTCGATCCGCCGGACAGCGGGCGCGCGGGCGGGCCAGTTTCCCGGTGCAGATGTCATTTTGAGCCAGCTAGAGACCGGACCGGACCGGTTGCGCGTTGGGCTGTTGCCCGAGGGGCGCGCGCCGATGCGGGAAGGCACCGTGCTTTATGCGAGCGAGAGCAGCGACGACAGCATCGGAGAGGTCACATCCGGTGCGTTCGGGCCTACAATCGGAGCGCCTGTTTCCATGGGCTACATCGCCCGCGCCCAGAGTGCGGATGGCACGCGTGTGTTTGGCGAGGTGCGCGGCAAGCGCCTGCCTGCGCGGGTGACCGCCCTGCCCTTTACGCCTGCACAATTCAAACGATGAAAGATCAAACAGGAGGGACTTATGAAATTCACCGAGGAACATGAGTGGCTGCGCGAGGACGGGGACGCCGTGATCGTGGGCATCACGCAGCACGCCGCAGATGAGTTGGGCGATATCGTTTTTATCGAGCTGCCAGAGGTTGGCACGACGGTCAGCAAGGATGACGAGATCGTGGTGATTGAAAGCGTCAAGGCCGCCTCGGACATCCTCGCGCCTTTGGATGGGGAGATCGTGGACGTGAACACGGCCATCGTGGACGAGCCCGGCAAGGTCAATGAAGACCCCCAGGGCGAGGCCTGGTTTTTCAAGGTGAAACCCAGTGACACAAGCCAGATGGACGAGATGATGGATGAGGCCGCCTATCAGGCCTTCATCGCGTGAGCCGGTCCTGCCGGAGAGGTTTGATGCCTCCGGCGGGAGTATTTTTGGAAAGATGAAACAGGGGACCTGTGCCCCGGTGAGATGAGGAGGCACATGCATGCCTTTTGAACCGACTGATTACCTGCCGTATGATTTTGCAAACCGGCGTCACATTGGCCCCTCGCCCGAAGAGATGCAGGCGATGTTGGCCGAGCTTGGGGTGGACAGTCTGGACCAGCTGATTGACGAAACGGTGCCGGAGGCCATTCGGCAGGCGGAGCCGCTGGATTTCGGGAAGGCCAAATCCGAGCGGGAGCTGATGCACCACATGCGGGTGACGGCCGCCAAGAACCGGGTTCTGGTGAGCATGATCGGGCAAGGGTATCACGGCACGGTCACACCGCCGGCGATCCAGCGCAACATTCTGGAGAACCCCGCGTGGTATACCTCTTACACACCCTATCAACCCGAGATCAGCCAGGGGCGGCTCGAGGCGCTGTTGAACTTCCAGACCATGGTGAGCGATCTGACCGGGCTGGAGGTGGCCAACGCGTCCCTTCTGGATGAGGCGACGGCCTGCGCGGAGGCGATGACCATGGCACAGCGGGTGTCGAAATCGAAGGCGACCAAGTTTTTCGTCGACCGCGACTGTCATCCGCAGAACATCGCGGTGATGCAGACCCGGGCCGCCCCTTTGGGCATCGAGGTGGTGGTGGGCAATCCCGACAAGATGGATGCAAGCGACGTATTCGGCGCGATTTTTCAGTATCCCGGCACCTATGGGCATGTGCGTGATTTCACCGACCACATGGCAGCGCTGCACGAACACAAGGCGGTGGGCATTGTCTCTGCCGATCCGCTGGCGCTGACGCTGCTGAAGGAACCAGGCGCCATGGGGGCCGATATCGCGGTGGGATCGACGCAGCGGTTCGGCGTGCCCATGGGCTATGGCGGGCCGCATGCCGCCTATATGGCCTGCAAGGATGCGATGAAGCGGGCGATGCCGGGGCGCATTGTGGGCGTGTCCATCGACAGTCTCGGCAACCGGGCGTACCGGCTGTCCCTGCAGACCCGAGAGCAGCATATCCGGCGCGAGAAAGCGACCTCGAACGTGTGCACCGCGCAGGCGCTTTTGGCGGTCATGGCGTCAATGTATGCGGTGTTTCACGGGCCCAAGGGGCTGAAGGCCATTGCGCAGCGCATTCACCGCAAAACCGCACGGCTGGCACGGGGGCTGGAGGAGGCGGGCTTCAAGGTCGATCCGGGCAATTTCTTTGACACGATCACGGTGGATGTGGGCCCGCTGCAATCGGCGGTGCTGAAATCGGCGGTGGATGAAGGAGTGAATCTGCGCCGTGTCGGCGAAACCCGTGTGGGCATCACGGTGGACGAGGCAATCCGACCCAAGAACATCGAGGCCGTCTGGCGCGCCTTTGGGCTGACGCGCACCGATTGTGAGTTCACGCCGGAATACCGCATCCCGGAGGGCATGCATCGGCGGACGGACTACCTGACCCATCCGATTTTCCACATGAACCGGGCCGAGACGGAGATGATGCGCTATATGCGGCGGCTGGCGGACCGGGATCTGGCGCTGGACAGGGCAATGATCCCGCTGGGGTCCTGTACGATGAAGCTCAACTCCGCCGCGGAGATGATGCCGGTAAGCTGGCGTGAATTTTCGAGGCTGCACCCCTTCTGCCCCAAAGATCAGGCGGCGGGGTATCATGAGTTGATTGACGAGTTGAACGCGCGGCTTTGCACGATCACGGGATATGATGGCATCTCGATGCAGCCCAATTCGGGCGCGCAGGGGGAGTATGCGGGGCTTTTGACCATTGCCGCATACCATCGCGCAAACGGAGAAGGGCACCGCAATGTCTGCCTTATCCCGATGAACGCCCATGGCACGAACCCGGCGAGTGCGCAGATGGTGGGCTGGCAGGTTGTGGCGGTGAAGTCGGCGGAGAATGGCGACATCGATCTGGGCGATTTTCGCGCCAAGGCAGAGGCACATTCGGAGCGTCTGGCGGCCTGCATGATCACCTACCCTTCGACCCACGGCGTGTTCGAGGCGCATGTCAGGGACATCTGCCAGATCACCCATGATCATGGCGGACAGGTCTATATCGACGGGGCGAATTTGAACGCCATGGTGGGGCTGGCGCGGCCCGGCGACGTCGGCGGTGATGTGAGCCATCTTAACCTGCACAAGACGTTCTGCATTCCTCATGGCGGTGGCGGGCCGGGCATGGGGCCCATTGGCGTGAAAGCGCATCTGGCGCCGCACCTGCCAGGCCATCCGGAGACCGGCGGCGATCAAGGCCCGGTGTCGGCGGCGCCTTTTGGGTCACCCTCGATCCTGCCGATCAGCTATGCCTATACGCTGCTGATGGGTGGTGAAGGGCTGACCCAGGCCACGCGGGTGGCGATCCTCAATGCCAATTACATCGCGCAGCGTTTGGAGGGCGCGTTTGACGTGTTGTATCGAGGATCACAAGGCCGGGTTGCGCATGAGTGCATTCTTGACACTCGGCCGTTCATGGAGAGCGCGCATGTGAGCGTGGATGACATCGCAAAACGGCTCATAGACAATGGATTTCATGCGCCTACCATGAGCTGGCCCGTCGCAGGGACGCTGATGATTGAACCAACGGAATCCGAAACAAAGGCTGAACTTGACCGGTTCTGCGATGCCATGCTTGCGATCCGGGCAGAGATCCGGGACATCGAGGAGGAGCGCATTGACCCCGACAACAACCCGCTGAAGAACGCACCGCACACGATGGAGGATCTGGTGCGTGACTGGGACCGGCCCTACAGCCGCGATCAGGCCTGTTTTCCGCCCGGTGCGTTTCGCGTGGACAAGTACTGGCCCCCCGTCAACCGCGTGGACAATGCCTATGGCGACCGACACCTTGTGTGCACCTGCCCGCCGATGGAGGAGTACGCCGAAGCCGCTGAGTGATCCCTGTTGGGCGAGCGCCGCGCCTTGGATGTCATGCCTGCGGCGGAGACATTCGAAGCAAGGAGAAAGGCACGTCTTCGTGCTTTGCCAATTGATCAAAGGCTCCCTGGGGGTTTGGGCTGGGGGGGTTTGGGCTGGCCTCCGAGGCCAGGGTGGTCGGGGGCTGGCCGGCGATCAATCTGCGCTGCGCAGCACGCGCGCGGGCTTGGCAGACATCGGGCCCAAGGCAAAGCCCAGACCGGCGAGAAGGGAAATGAGCGCGCCGCCCACCACGACACCTATGGCCGGGCCCCAGGCCACCTCGAAGCTGGTTTCCATGATGAAGCGGCTCACGGCCCAGGCCCCGCCGACACCTGCTAGCAGCGCCACAGACCCCGCCGCCGCGCCCAGAAGGCCCGCGCGCAAGGTCAGCCC
>JBCBWJ010000231.1:0-5562 GCA_039817165.1 Pseudomonadota bacterium
TTACGCAGAATTTTGCAAAATTCTGCTGCGCCTAGAGCGGTTGGAGAGGGGCCATGCCGTCGCGTCCGAGCTGTTCGGTCCAGTGGGTGCGGCCCAGCACGCGGCCGTCCTCGCGGACCTCGGAAATCGCATCCAGGTCCACATCCGCACAGGTCCAGCCCGGTTGGTTGAGAACGCCCTGCGCCAGCACGCCGGTTTCTGGAAAGCCTTTGTCAGGCGGGCCAAACACCCCGCCCATGCCGGTGTTGGCATCGGCATGGGGACAGGCCTCAAACGGGCCAACGAGCGAGGCCATCACCGTGACGCATTGCCCTTCCAGCGCCCGCGCCATCGCGCCAATCCGCACGCGCCAATACCCCGAGAGCACTTCGGTGCAAGACGGCACCAGGATAACCTCTGCTTTTGTCAAAGCGCGGCCCAGCAGGGGAAATTCCGCGTCATAGCAGGTCAGCACGCCGATGCGGGCCAGCTTGGTCTCAAACACCGCAAGCGGGCCACCGGGCACCACGTCCATCTCGTCACGCTCGTACCGTGTCATGATCTGTTTGTCCTGATGGGCGACCCCGCCGTCGGGTGTGAAAAGCCGCACACGGTTCACGGGGCGTGGGCCAAGCGCATCATCGAAGACCGGTGCGGAGCCTGCGCAGATCATCACGCCGTAGCGCGCCGCCAGTTCCGTGTGCAGCGCGTCGACCTCGGGCATCATATCGCTGACCGCGCGCAGGCAGGCCTCGCCATCCGCGGCCACCTCGGCGCCCGCCAGCGTGGCCAGTTCCATCGCGCCGTATTCAGGGAACACCAGCAGCTGCGCCCCCTGCCCCGCGGCGTCGTTGACCCAGGCCTCCAGCTTGCGCGTGTAGGCGGCCCATGTGTCGAGCGGATCAAGCGGATAGGCGGCAGTTGCAATTTTCATGGGCGGAGCCTTCTCTCATGACCCCGCCAGCATGGCGCACCGCTGGGATGCGTTCAACCGCTCATACCCGGTTCAGGCGTAGGCAGCATCCAGTATTTCCTGCGGTGTCTCACCGCTGATTGAGGCCATGTCATCGCCCAGAGAAGAGGCCACGATCCGCGCCTCGGCCAGAGGCAGGATCGAATAGAGCGGGTCATGGCCGCCATGGAGCGCCACATCGACCATGTCGCGCGAGGACGGGCAAAGGTAGAGCGCCCCGTGCTCGCCGAAGACCACTTGTTCCTCGGCGAAATAGACGTGCACGATATCCATCGCGTCCTTGGGCGGGACCTGTTCGATCCCCCGCAGGCCGAGCAGCGCGCTTGCAGGGATCAGGGAGAACGGATCGCCGAACATGTCCTCGGCGGCGTCGCTTTCGACCATTATGTTCTGACCGCTCAGCAGGTGAAACGGCGCCGCGTTGCCAAAGGCACCGGCGGGCACTTCCAGTGGCCAGAGCGCCTGCGGGCAGTCGGCGGCCTGCATCCACGGGGTTTCGCGGCTGATCTGGGTCACGGTTTGCAGTCCGGCGTCGAATGTCAGCACAAGATCGCCCGGCTTGAGATCGCCCACCGCCATCCATCCGCGCGATGTGGCCACCGTCGTGGTCGCAGCCAACCCCGATTGTTGTGTGCCGCCTGCGGGCGCGTCTTCACCCGCGCCCGTGTCGCTCGAAAACACTTCGAACGGTTTTGAGAAGAAAGAGAACCCTTCAAACATGGTCGCTGTCCTACGAATCAAACGACGTCCCCATGATCGTCGTTAACTGGTTAAAATTTGACGGATGGCTGGGCCGAGTCTGCGTCCGAAATGAGGCGCAAAAGGGGCAGTGTTTCCAGATGGGTGACACTGTGCGGCCACAATCGGGGTCTGTTCGCAAAGCTGCGTCAAAGCTCAGGAAAACCTGTAGCCGAAGCGGGCGATGTCGTCCTCGCAGAGCCGCGCCACACAGGCGGCGTCGGCCTTGGAATAGGCCGCGCGATAGGCGCCATGACACGCCTCTGGCCGGTCAGACCGGTTGACCCAAGGCAATTCAAGGCGGAACCCCAGATGATCCCATAGCGGGGCGGCGTCGGCTTCAAAGGCCTCGAGACGGATGTAAAGGCTGGCCTGCTCTGTGCCGTCCGCGCGGGTCATGTAGCGGGTGTAGGGGTTCGCAGGCAGCGCGGTTTGCACATACTCGCTGCGCAGGAAATCCCGGAAGCTGAGGGTTTTGGCCGCACGGACGGACGTATGATCGAAGTCTTGCGCGCGCAGCCAGTGATAAAAACTCACCATCCGGTCCCAGGGGTTGCGCACCAGCGTGACGGTGAAGGCGCGCGCGATCTGACCGGGCGGGATCAACCCGTCTATGTCCGCAAGCGTGCTGTGCTTCCAAAGCCGCCCGGCCGCCTGTGCACCCTTGAGGCGTTTGCGCCGCTTTTGGGCTTTCGGTGTGTCGCCGATCAGGATGTCATCTTTCATCGCGCGCGCCTCCAGGGCCAGGGCCAGAGAGGTGCCGCCCGTTTTGGGGATGTGCACGAAAATGTAGTTGCGCCCGGGCGAGATGATCATGTTCGCCACGCTATGCCAAAGCAGCCCCGAAAAAAACCTTTGACCGTGTAGGCGGGCGGGCGCACAGACCCTTCCCATACCCTTTCAAATGCGGCATATGCCGGTGAATGTCACCAAAGCAGCTTGGGAGGGCTGGCCATGGGATGGATGAATGATGAAACAGGTCTCGAAAAGACCGCGGCCAATTTTGTCCCGCTGACGCCGCTGTCGCATCTGCGCCGCGCGGCAAAGCTGTTCGCCACCCACGAGGCGGTGGTCTATGGCAGCTTTCGCAAGACCTATGCCGAGTATCATGAGCGCTGCACGCGGCTGGCCTCTGCTCTGGTCAAGATGGGTGTGGCACCCGGTGATGTGGTGGCCACCATCCTGCCCAATATTCCCGCGCATGTGGAGGCGCATTTCGGGGTGCCGGCCTGTGGGGCGGTTCTCAACGCGATCAACATCCGTCTTGAGGCGGACACGATCGCCTATATCTTTGATCACGGTGAGGCGAAGGTCGTTCTGGTCGATCCGCAGTTCATGGGGGTCGTGCAGGCCGCATTTGAATTGATGGACGGTCCCGCACCGCAGATCATCGAGGTGGCTGACCCGCAAGGCGGCGTGAAAGCTGTCACTGATTACTCGGAATACGAGGACGTGCTGGCGGGCGGCGATCCGGATTTTGACTGGATCATGCCGGAAGATGAGTGGGAGAGCCTTGCGCTCAACTACACCTCTGGCACCACGGGCCGGCCCAAGGGCGTGGTGTATCACCATCGCGGGGCCTATCTGATGACAATGGGGACGGCGATCACCTGGCCGATACCGCGTCATGCCAAATACCTCACGATCGTGCCGCTTTTTCACTGCAACAACTGGAACCACACCTGGGCGATGCCGATGCTGGGGGGCACGATTGTCTGCTGCCGGGATGTGACGGCCAAGAACATCTATGACGGCATTGCCGATGAAGGGGTGACCCATTTTGGCGCGGCCCCCATTGTTCTGAACACGGTGATCAACGCAAGCGAGGCGGAGCGGCGGCCCTTTGACCACACGATCGAGGTCTTCACCGCGGGCGCACCGCCGCCTGCCGCGACCCTCAAGGCGATTGAGCCGTTGGGGTTCAACGTGACGCAGGTCTACGGGCTGACGGAAACCTATGGTCACGTGACCGAATGCCTTTGGCAGGAGACGTGGAACGACGCGCCCGAAGAAGAGCGCTATGCCATAAAGGCGCGCACGGGCGTATTGATGCCGATGATGGAAGAGATCACCTCGATGGATCCGGAAGCAATGACCCAGGTCGAGATGAATGCCGAGGCCCAGGGCGAGATCATGATCCGGGGCAACACGGTGATGAAAGGGTATCTCAAGAACCCGGAGGCCACGGCAGACGCCTTTGAAGGCGGGTATTTCCATTCCGGCGACATCGCGTTTCAGCATCCTGACGGGTATCTCAAGGTCGCGGACCGGGCCAAGGACATCATCATATCGGGCGGCGAGAACATCTCGTCGGTGGAAGTCGAAGGCGCGTTGATGCATCACCCGGCGGTTTCGCTATGTGCGGTGGTGGCGCTAGCGGATGACAAATGGGGCGAGGTGCCGTGCGCCTTTATCGAGCTGAAAGCCGGGGCCGAGGTGACAGGCGAAGAGATCATAGCCTTTGCCCGTGAGCGGCTGGCGGGCTTCAAGACGCCCAAGAAGGTGGTGTTCCAGGAGCTGCCCAAGACGTCGACCGGCAAGATCCAGAAATACGAGCTGCGAAAGATCGCCGCTGACGCGTGATCTTGGGTTCGGGGGGGCAAAATCTTTGAAAGATTTTGCGCCGCATTTTTTTTAAAAAATGCGCGGCCGCGCGGGCGGCATACGACCAAGTGCCTTTTCGGTCAGCGCCTCGGGTCGGTCGGTCTTGGGGATCAATCCGTTCGGGGCCGTGACCCAAAGCGCAAGGACCTCGCGCAGGAACGCCCCATCGGTGCGGGGGTCCACATCGCCCAGCATCCAAGACCACCGATCAGGGTCGGCCAGCGCCAGGCGGCAGTCACAGTCGCAATTGCCAAGGCAGGCCACCTTGCGCGCGGTGAGCTCCTCGAACGCGCGATCTTGCAGGATGTTCGACACCAGATCGTGCAGGATCTCGCCTGCTGGCGCTTCGCCCGGGCGCGCGGCCTTGGTGCCGCATTCCACGCAGACCTGCACTTCGGCTCTCCCGGCGGCTTTGGTCACGCCATGTCCTCATTGGTTTGCATCCGCCAGAGCGCGGCATAGCGCCCGTCGCGCAGCAAAAGGCCGTCATGGCGGCCTTCCTCCACGATCTCGCCGGCCTCAAGCACGACAATGCGATCGGCCTCCGCCACGGTGGAGAGCCTGTGTGCGATGGTGATCACGGTCCGCCCTTCGCTGGCCCGGGCCAGTGCGTCCTGGATGCCCTGTTCGGTCTCGGTGTCGAGCGCGCTTGTCGCCTCGTCGAGCAGCAGAATGGGCGGGTCTTTGAGGAAGGTGCGGGCGATGCCGACGCGCTGTTTCTCTCCGCCTGAGAGTTTGAGGCCCCGTTCGCCCACTTGTGTGTCATAGCCCTCTGGCAGGCTGGCGATGAAGTCGTGGATTTGTGCGGCGCGGGCGGCCTCTTCGATCATGGCTTGGGTGGCGCCGTCCTTGCCATAGGCGATGTTGTACCCGATCGTGTCATTGAAGAGCACGGTGTCTTGCGGCACCACGCCGATCACGCTGTGCAGGCTGTCTTGTGTGACCTCGCGGATGTCGCGCCCGTCGATGCGGATTGCGCCCCCGCTGGCATCATAGAAGCGAAACAACAGCCGCCCGATGGTGGATTTACCCGACCCGGACGGGCCGACAATCGCCACGGTCTGACCGGCGGGGACGGTGATCGACACGCCTTTGAGGATCGGGCGATCCTGGGAATACCCGAAGTGCACATTGTCGAGCGTGACAGTGCCGCCGTCGACCTGGATCTCGTCCGCGCCCGGCCGATCGGCCACATCGGCATTTTGTTCGAGCAGATCAAACATCTCGCCCATGTCCACCAATGCCTGACGGATTTCGCGGTAAACCGT
>JBCBWJ010000232.1:0-5550 GCA_039817165.1 Pseudomonadota bacterium
ATTGAAGGGCATTCAAACTCCGGGATTTCATTTTGCACTGATGACAGTCTTCGGACTTCCGATCAAATCGAGCAGGCCTTCAGTAACTTTATGAGTGCTCATCCTGAGCATTGGAAAAAAGCACGAGGACCCGTTCTGGGAGCTGCAATACAATCAGCTTTCCCGTGTTCTCGATAGATTGAGTGTTTAAGTAGGCCTAAGAATAAGTAAAACGGACCGCTCATTATAGTGAGTAGGCGGCCCGCCTCGTTAGTATTCGGCGATCGTCGTGCTTAGTTATTTGCGACGAGCGATTGCGTTGAAGATAGTACGGCATAGCGTTTGCGCGGTTGTTTCGCGCTCGAATGCCATTTCAAATCGGATGAAGAAACGCATGTGGTCCTCCTCGGGTCTTATGTTCCAAGGCCCCGACCATCGGAGCCTTTTGTGACCCCTGATCCCTAAACTCACCAGGTAAAAGGCACCGAATGGGAGCTTGGGATAAGGACCGAGTAAGGAGGACCCTGCTTGTCACTTCAGCCATAATGGCTTCGCGCGCCTAACGGCGACGCAAATCCGGAGAAATGTCACTTTGTTGCTTCGCGATCCTGTAAGGCAGATAGACGAAGAAGAAGAGCTGAAGCCCACCAAGAATTTGGAGCGGGCCAATCAACGCCGCCGCAAATCGGCCAGCCGTTGCCCAGCTTTCGGAAAACGGAAAGCCAACAAATCCGGAAAACGCCCATTCGAGAACAGGCGCACCGATCATGATCAGTACAAATCCGATGAAGAGTTTCCACCGAATTTGAAACTTGATGCGGAGACCCATCTCCGCGATTTCTAAAGGTCGATCAGTCATACATGCCTCCAAATAAGCCCACGTGTTGTGGGTCGAAATAGTTGGCGCGCATCACCGCAATCGGTTGCTCGCCCGGGATAGAAAGAAGCGCCCGGCCCGTCCCGCGCGCGAAGAAGCGGCGGACCTCATCAGGCCGCAGCAACGACGTGACGGTCACGGACCGATTGAGCCCGATCTTGCCTGCGCCGCGCTCACGATCGGTCAGTTCAGGGAGGGACTGGCTGAGATTTTCCGTCTCACCGCAGAGTTTTGAGATGTAAGTGCAAGTCGCCTCATCACTGCTTCCAAAGTTTTGGATGATCCCTGTGTTTCCTAGGAAGGTTTGCCAGCTGCGCGGATAATCCCGCTGGAGCTGGCTCAAATCCTGAAGCACGGTCCAAAGCTTCACGCCGTATCCGGCCATCAGACCGGCAGCGCTTTCGATGACATCCATGTGTCCAAGCACAGGAAACTCATCGAGCATGAACAAAACCGGCCACCCGCTTGCGGTCGCTTGGGTCACCGAGACATTCGGCACGGCTTCCATGCGTGCAAGCGCCACCATCAGGAGCAGACGCAAAAACCGGCTGTGAGTGCGCAGCCGACGAGCAGGCAGACATAGATAGACTGTGAGCCCGGCTTGGCTGTTTTTGAGCGCGTCAATATCGAAGGTCGATCGCCCAAGCCCACGCATCATCGCCGGGCTTGCCAGGAATGCGGTTTGCTCCAGTGCGGTCGAGAGCACCGAGGAGCGCTCATTGTCCGACTTGGCGATCAGACTGTTTGCGGCCTGGGCACAGAAACCGCCGGTTTCCTGCATACGCTCAATCAGTCCGCCTTCGCCGAAAAACTCATCTTCTGGCAGGGTGATCAGCTCACGGACATGCGGGAGCGTGCGTTCGCGCCCGATACAGCGCAGCGCGACATACAGAATGACCCCGTGCAGGAAGTTGCCTGCGGAATCCGTCCAGTGTTTGCCGGTTCCGGCTTCAGGAACGATCAACGCATTGGCGAGAAGTCCGGCTTCATCGACCGCGCTTTCATCTTCAGGGTCGATGATATCGAGTGGGTTGAATGCTGCCAGGTCGCTTTCCGGGATGCCGCTATCGAGAAAAGGATCAATGATCGCGACTTGCTGACCCATTTCCCGGCGGCGGCGCGATGTGATGCGTGCCAGTTCGCCCTTGGTATCATTGGCAAAAACAGAGCCCGGATAGAGCAACAGGTTTGGCACGATAAAGCTTGTGCCTTTACCCGATCGTGCGCCTGCAATGGTGACGCCGTGCCGGTCATCGATCGGCATACCGACATAATGGGGACGTTTGGTTCCCGGCAGATAGCCCAAGAACATAGAACCGTACACCTCAGCATCGAAGGACAGCGCTTGTGCGGTCACTTCGGGGCTAAGCCAGCGTGACGTGGCCTGCGGATCAAGTTGAAGCGTGTCGCTAAAGCCGCGGGGAGCCATCAGGACATCGCCTGCAATTTGGTTCTTTGCGTTTCCAAAAATAGACATGGTTTCCGCTCCTTGTTTCTAAGGTTCCAGTGTGCGGTCACGAGAGCGACCAGATGATTTGGAGCGTGATGTGCGCGTGCGGGTTGGCTTGGCCTTCTCCGGAGCCGCCCGCGTCCGCGCAGATGGTTTTTCAAGTGCGTCTGAAAGCGCGCGTGTTTTTGCGAGGTCGCGATACAGCATCGCCAACTCACCGGAATGACGTTGTCGTTCATTGCGGATGTCGGCTTGCAAAGCGCGTCGTTCGCCCAATTGCTTACTCACCAGGTCCTGGCGTTCTTTGGCATCTCGCTCGCGCTTATAGGTGACTTCCGCCTCATTACGCTTGCGCACGGCGTTATGCTTGCCGCGCAGCCAATCCCAAACGCCTTTGAGGCCTTTGGAGAAACGAGCTTGGCGAGCCTTGGATTCTTGTCTCCAACGATCGGCCTGGTGCTGATCAAGTGCTGCACGCTCCGCCTTGTGATCCGCGCGCATAGCACGCCTCGATGCGTGGACTGGCTTGAGGCGTTCAGCACTTTCTTTTTCCAGCGTCGCGATATGACGCTTGAGGATTGTCTCCATCAATTCGGAGACACGCGCCTTTGTGTCCGCGACTGAAGGCAGTCCGGATGGATCACCCAGGCGCTCTTTGACCGCTTTGGTTTTCTGACCTGTCATGCGCGGGATCGCATAGACCTCACCTTGGTAATCGACGGCGACAAAGCCCCGCCGATCGCCCCGCGCCAGGTAATAGCCGCGCTCCTCAAGATGACGCTTGAAGGCCGGGCCATCTTTTGCGCCGTTCCAGCATTCCTGGAATGTTGCCTTGATATCACCAGCGCTTTTTCCGGCACGCCGGGCCTGTTGCCATTCAGCCAGCGTGAAGTTCAGCGGCGAACGGTTTTGCCCACGTTTGTATCCGTCCGGCAGGTTCCAGCCGTGTTCCAGAAAGAGCCCGCGCGAGATTTCATTCAGCTTGCGCTTGAAGTGCGGCAGATTGATCGCCCGCATATTGTCAGTATCAATACGGCTCCACACCGCATGGGCATGACGGCGACCATCTTTCTCATGAAAGACCAGCGCCATTGGCTGACTCTCAAGACCCATTTCCTTTTCGATCCGGCCTGCGGCCAGTTCGAAGACTTCGGGACGAACATTTTCTGTCTCAGGGGGCGAAAGGCTCACCGAAAAGAAGTGCTGTTTGCACTTGGTCCCTTTGGCGACCGCTTCAACTTCCAGAAATGCACCATGCAGATCATTCGAAACGAAGCCACGAATCTCGTGCAGCTCGACATGCTCGTTATCGCGTTCGCTCATCAGGTGAGCCGCGAGTTTGCGACCGCCACCGCGCTGAGATGCTTTTATGATCATGGCGATGGCTCCTCATCCGGAGCATTATCGCTGTGATCACCTGCAGCCCGGCCAAAAGCCGAGGAGCAGCTTTCGCAGACATGCGTTGTATTATCGGTTTCTCGGATGCCCAGGGCTGCCAGTAGGAAGCGCCGTATTATGCGCACGTCATCGCATGCACGGCGCAGTGCTTTGTCGGTTTCATCGCCCAACGGCAAAGCGCCCATTCGGGCAGCTTCGGCTAATTCATTCAGGTTTTTGGCTATGCGGGACGATCCCAGCATGCCCAGCAGTTGGGCTAGGGCTTTGTAGTCTTTGACAGGATTCAGCCCACGCGCCTGTTTGACCGGCGTGTCGGGATCAAAGAGCCGCTCTTTGATGTAGGCCGAGATCGACTGACGACCGGCATCCTCAATCAGCTTCTGCTTCTCTTCAAAGCTCAGGCGAAGTGAGAGAGGCGCAGGACGTTTTTTGGTTGGATTCTTGGACTTGTTCTGTTTGGGGGCAGAGCTTTTCGTGGAGCTACCGCCGTTTCGTCCAAAAGAAGCCCATCCGGGGGTTAGCCCGTCCCCTAATCCGGACATGACCCACTCCCATATGTTTCAACCGGCTCTTCGTCGTCGGAATTGGCTGAATCCGCAGTTTCCTGCGGTGCAGCACCATCCAGTTGAAATGGAAGCTCTTTGGGATTATTGTATAGAGAACAAGAACTTAACTGTGCGTTCCATTCGGAGAGCACCTCGAACAACTGGTTCGAAGTTTCTCCGCTTAGGTGCACCACGCTTTGGCTCAAAAGCTACGTTGGGTGGTTCGCGGCAAATACAAATGTCGCGATGAGTTTACGCAAAAAAGCGCTTGAGACAGCACCTTGAGATTCCCAAATATGCCCTTCAGCGCGGTATGACTGAGAATTTAGCCCTTCAAAGGCAAAGCGCTAGTAGCAAATGAGCTGGTTGAGAGGCCCGATCGATTTGGTCTTACTTTGCGTTCACTCTCTTACGTTTAACTGACGCAAAGCCGACAATGCCGGTTAGCAACAATAATGAGGTTGCGGGTACCGGAACTACGCGAACTGAGTCTAAAACGTAAATTAACTCCAAATCGTACTGCCCATTCGGTAAGTTGCCCGTGACACCATAAAATAGAATTCCGAAACTGATATTGAGCAGGAACGCTTCAATGAGAGGTTGGCTCTCAACGCTGCTCAGGCTCACATCGCGCGGAATGGGGCTCGCACTTCGCAATTCAAGTTCGGATCGAGAGGACGTCGGAACAAAATCCGAGAACTCATCGATCGCGATGCTCCACTCAGACCCATCATTCGAATTCAGAAAGAAGGCAGTATCAGAAATAAAATTAGAACCGGACCATTCGTAAGACAAACTGGCCCAGTCGGAAATATTTGGAACCACTTCGACTTCGCCGCCAATCGTGCGAATGGTTGGGGCATCCTTAAATCCAGACCGGTTTTCGACAGTATTAAGAGCAGTCCTCCTAGCTGGCTTAATACCTCTTAAAAAGACAAAATCATCTGTATTTGTTGTGATCGTGTAGGAGAACGTCGCGAGAGTATCATAAAAAGTCTCATCAAATGCTTCTAAAATCGGGAGGGCTTCTTCTTCGAAACTACCATCGGTTATGACATCATAATTCGTGCCCTCCAATTGAAAGGTCAATTCGATCGGAACCGCATGCGCAGGCCCTAACGCAGGCATAATCAGAAAAAATGTCGCCATAATCGACGTAAATAAGCACCGCATATCTGACCCCCAAGTCACGAAACACAGTGATGTAATGAAGTTCAAAACGACATTGTGTCAAGCTGTATCCCGCAAACATGATTCAACGGCTAGGGTATGCATCCTTGAAAAGCGGCAAAAACACATCG
>JBCBWJ010000233.1:0-5543 GCA_039817165.1 Pseudomonadota bacterium
GGGGGCAGGATAGTCCTGCACGATCAGCGTTGCATCCGCCGGGACAGATGCCATGGCCGCAGCAAACACCGGTCGTGTCTTCTCGGGCTGACCCCAGATCGGCGTGGTGTAATCCAAAGGGTTACTCACCGTGGCAATGGACGGCAACAGGTCAGTAAGGGTTTGCCGGGCTTGGTCATTGGGGGGCGGGAAGGTCAGCCCGATGGCCTCTCCATGATCTGCCACCATCGTCGCGCCGCCGCCAGAGCAGGTAAACCCAAGGACGTTGTCCCCTTTGGGCACCCCCGCAACGCATAGAAACTTCAATGTCTCAAGCAACTGCGCCGGGCTCATGACCCGGATCACACCCGTGCGCTCAAACAGCGCCTGATAAAGGTCATCCGCCCCGGCCAAAGACCCGGTATGGCTCAGCGTCAGGGTTTCACCAATGGACGAACTGCCGGTCTTCAACGCAACCACGGGCTTTCCCGCCCGCAGCGCTTTCAAGGCGGCCTGCTCAAAGGCTGGCACGTCGGACAGCCCTTCAATATGCAAGCCAATCGCGCGCACCTCCGCGCGTTCGCACAAAAGATCGACAAGCTCTGTCAGGCCAAGATCCGCCTGATTGCCCACCGACGCCATATAGGCCAGCGGCAAGGATCGCTGGCTCATCGTGATATCAGATGAAAACATCCCCGATTGCGTAACGATCGCCGCACCATAGCCCGGACAACTGCCCCCATGGGCAAAGGGCCACAACGCGCATTGCCCCACGTAATTGATCACCCCATAGCAATTGGGCCCGATCAGAACCATATCTCCAAGCGCGGTCTTCAGCGCCTCTTCCAAGGCGCGGCCATCTTCATGCGCCTCTCCGAAACCCGCCGAATAGCAGACGATGCCGCCCGCCCCGCGCGCAGACAGCCCTCGGATCGCATCGGGCACACCGCGCGCAGGAATGGCCAGAAACACCGCATCCGGCGCCTCCGGCAGATCATCGATGCTGGCCACACACCGGATCCCCGCCAGCGTGTCTCGCTTGGGGTTGACCACCCACATCTCACCGGCAAACCCCGCGCGGCGGGCCTCTCCGATGGCCACGGCCGCATCCGCGCCGCCAATAAAGGCGATGTGTTTGGGGTTGAGCAAACGCTCGAAATTTCGGCGCTTGGCAGGCGTCACAGGTTAAGCCCCGAGCGGGCGCAGGATCGAGCGGGTGATGATATGGCGCTGGATTTCGCTGGTCCCGTCCCAGATGCGCTCCAGCCGGGAATCGCGCCACAGCCGTTGCACGGCCAGCTCTTCCATCAACCCCATGCCGCCGTGGATTTGCACGGCATCATCGGCAATCCGGTTGAGCATTTCCGAACAAAACACCTTCACCATCGCAGCGTCCTGATCTTCCATCCGTCCAGCTTCGTGACGCGTCACAGCATCGTCCACCATCAGATCAGCCGCGCGCAGGTTCATCGCGCCATCGGCCAGACGGAACCCGGTGGCCTGAAACTGACCAATCGGTTTGCCGAACTGTCGGCGGTTGGCGGCCCACTCGGTCGCCATCTCCAGAATGCGCTCGGCCTTGCCACAGCACGACGCGCCAACCCAGATGCGCCCCATGCCCAGCCATTGCCCGGCAATCTCGAACCCTTTGCCTTCCTCGCCCAGGACCTGACCCGGCCCGAGGCGCACATCGTCAAAGCTGAGCGCGTAGGTTTTGTAGCCGCGGTAGCTGACGGATTTCGTGCCTTCGCGACAGTCAAACCCAGGCAGACCCACATCCACCAGAAACGCCGTCACGCGCTTTCGCGGGCCGCGCGGGGTTTCATCCTCGCCCGTCGCGGCAAAGACGATGGCAAAATCCGGCATACAGGGGCCTGAAATGAAATGCTTTGACCCATTCAGGATCCAGTCATCTCCGTCGCGCACAGCGTTGGATTTCATCCCCATCGCGTCCGATCCCGCTTCCGGCTCTGTCAGTGCAAAGAGCTCGCGTTTCTCACCGCGCACACATGGGTAAAGGTATGTCTCGCGCTGGTCCCCTTCACAGGCCAGCAAAATCTCCGTCGGTCGTGCCGCCCAGGAATGCAGCGCGTGGGTGGTCTTGCCAAACTCCCGCTCAATCAGCTTTTGGGCCCGCAAGGAAAGGCCACCACCCCCCACCGCCTCCGGCTGGTTGCAGGCAAACAGGCCCAACTCCTTGGACCGCGCCTCAATCTGACGGCCGAGCTCTTCGGGCACCTCACCCGTTCGGTCGACCATCTCTTCATGGGGGAAACACTCGTCCTCCAGAAACCCGCGCACCGTGGCCAGCAGCAGTTCCTCTTCGTGGGACATATGCATGTTCATAAGCGCACTCCTTTACGTGTCCGCACCGCGCAGCCGCAGCTTGTTGCGCGCCTCTTGCGGTGACAGCGCCCGACCGCCCATGCGCTCTATGATCTCAACCACACGCGCGACCAGCTGACCATTGGTGGCAGGCACGCCGCGATCCAGCCAGATATTGTCCTCCAGACCCACGCGCACATTGCCGCCCAAGGCCACAGCGGCCGCCGCCATCGGCATCTGCATCCGGCTTATCCCGAAACTGGCCCAGCTGGCCCCTTGCGGCAGTTGCGCCTTCATCGCGCTCATGATCTCAACCGATTGGTCCGCCCCCCACGGGATGCCCAGGCAAAGCTGAAACATCGGCGGCGCGTCAATCAACCCTTCCTCGACCATCGCTTTGGCAAAGCGGATATGGCCCAGGTCAAACACCTCCATCTCAGGCTTCACACCCCATTCTTGGGTGAGCGCCGCCATCCGTCGCAGCATCGGCGGGGTGGAGATATAGATCTCATCGCCATTGCCGAAATTCAGCGTGCCGCAATCGAGCGAACAAATCTCGGGCAGGCATTCCTTGATATGCGCGAGCCTCTCTTCCGCGCCGATCATGTCAGTGCCGGGTCCGGGCATCGCCGGGTCCTCCGGTGACGGCGTCCAATCCCCGCCCATGCCCGCCGTGAGGTTGATCACCACATCTGTCCCGCTGGCCCGCACCAGATCGACGGTTTCCTTGAACAGCCCCACATCGCGCGACCCTTTGCCGGTGTCCGGATCCCGCACGTGCAGATGCGCGATGGCGGCCCCGGCCTGGGCAGCCTCAATCGCGGCATCGGCGATCTGGCGCGGGGTGACGGGCACATGAGGGTTCTTCCCAATGGTGTCGCCCGCACCGGTCACAGCGCATGTCACAATGACGTCGAAATTCATGATGCCTCCAAACTACGCGCTCAGTGTTGGAGGAGGACCGGTCAAATACTGTCGATTTTTCGCCATAGGCGATCTATACTGTGGCGAGAATTTTTACCTGTCGCGAGACTCCATGACCCGGCCCAAACGCATCGCCTGTATCCTCTTGCCGCGCTTTAACATGATGGGCGTGGTCAACCTGCTGGAACCTTTGCGCATCGCCAACTACCTCTCGGACGAACCACTGTACAATCATAGCTTCCACGCCCCGGACCCCGGTGCGATTGCGGCGAGCAACGGGATGGAGATCGCGTGCACAAGCCTGCCAACGCGGCTCACGCGCGAAGATATCATCTGCGTCGCCGGAAGCTGGGGCGCGGAAAACTATGACGATGCCACATTTCTGGCATGGCTCAGGCGACAGGCGCGCCTGGGCATAAGGCTCTGCGCTATTGAAATCGGGAGCTACGTGTTTGCGCGCGCCGGGCTTTTGGCCGGACGGCAGGCCACGACCCATTGGTCCTACCTCGCTGGCTTTCAGGAAAAGTTCCCCGACATCCTCGCCGTAGAACAGCTCTTCACCATCGACGGCGGCATCATGACCTGTGCAGGCTCCACCGCCGCCTGCGATCTGATGCTGCACCTCATTCAGGAAGATCACGGCGCACCGCTGGTGGGGGAGATTTCCGACATCATGATGCACCATCCTGTGCGCGCCGGCCACGCCCCGCAGCGCAAGACCCTCGGGCGCGGTATTGATGTGCTGCCAGACGGCGTGCGCGCGGCGATTGAACTGATGGAAAGCAACATCACCGAACCCCTGCGCGTGCCGGATATTGCGGGCAAGGTGGGCATTTCACAGCGCCAGTTGGAGCGCCAATTCAACCAGACCATCGGCTGTTCCGTGGTGCAGTTCGGCATGCTTTTGCGGTTGCAACACGCGCGTGTCCTGCTTATTTCCACCGACCTCAGTGTGCGCGAAATCTCCGCTGCGTCAGGGTTCAATTCGCTGTCGCACTTCGCCTACGCGTTCCGAAAGTGCTTTGACCGCAGGCCCAGTGAATACCGCCAAGCCTGGCCGGAGCAGGAAGACGCGCCAAGCTGGCCCGGCACGCTGGCCAAGTATCTCGACACGCTGCAGGTCAATCAACGCATGCGTGCAGCAAACTGACCCTCACGATCCAAGCGGATGCATTTTCTTCCAAGAAAATGCTTAGAAAATTCCAATTTTCTAAGGCAGAATTTTCGAAAATTCTGCGGGCTAAGGCTTTGAATTCAGCGCATTGAGAACGGCAACGATCTTGCGATCACGCTCTGCCGCCATGTCCTCAAAATGCCGCGTGCCCGCCATGGCATTGCACCCATCCACCATCCGGTCACGCAGCTCCTGGGTCAGCTCCGGCGCCTCCAGCCGCGTCCAGGGCCATTTCAGCGCGGGCCCAAACTGGTCAAGGTTGGTCGCCATCCCCCCTTCACCACAGGCCACGTGAAACGCCATGCATTGGCCCTGCACCATCATCCGGGGCGCGGGGCCATTCTTCAGCGCGATATCAATGTCCTCGGGTGTCGCCTCCCCGTTGGCAACCATATGGAGCGCCTCGCGCCATAGCGCTTCCTGCAACCGCGTGCCCACAAACCCCGGCACTTCCTTTTTCATCACCAAGGGCGCTTTGCCCGCAATCTCATAGAACGCCGCGGCCCAGTCCACAGCCACAGGATCGGTCTTCTTGCCGCCCACAATCTCTACCAGGGGCAGCAGGTAGGGCGGATTGAACGGATGCCCGATCACGCAGCGTTCTGGCGCGGCACAGGTCGCCTGAATATCCGTCATCGTCAGACCAGAGGTCGAGGATCCAATGACAATGTCCGGCGGCAGCATGTCCCCCATCTGCGCGTAAAGCGCCTGTTTGATGTCCAACCGCTCCGGCCCGCTTTCCTGCACGAAACCAGCACCATCCAGCGCCTCGTCCAATTCGCAGGTCACCGTTAATCGATCCAGCGATGCGCCTGCTGCCAAGCCAAGCTCCGTCAGGCTGCGCCATCCGGTCTCAACCACCGCCATCAGCGCACCCTGCTCTGACGGGTCATGGATATAGGCCGTCACATCATAGCCCCGCGCCAGAAAATGCGCGGTCCAGCCGCCGCCAATCGGCCCGGCACCAAGGCTTGCAACACGCGTGACAGACTTGGGATCCGCGTAGCCCATCATTCGCCCTTAAAGTTGGGTTCGCGCTTTTCGACAAAAGCCGCGACCCCTTCTGCGGCGTCATCGGATTTGAGCATCTTGCGATAGATTGGCATCGGATCCGTGCGCATCTTGTGAAACGCGGCTTGCA
>JBCBWJ010000234.1:0-5537 GCA_039817165.1 Pseudomonadota bacterium
GATGACACGCTGCCACGGTTCGATTTTGAGACCCATCTGGGCGCTTTGACCGGACCAGAGCCTCATTGGCCCGACAACCCGCTGAGCAGGCCCGAAGGCCGCACCCTCAGCGACAGGCGCAGCTCGGACACAGAGCGCGTGCTGTCGGGCCAATGAGGCTCTGGTCCGGTCAAAGCGCCCAGATGGGTCTCAAAATCGAACCGTGGCAGCGTGTCATCCGGCTGCGGTTGCAGAAACGCGGCTTCGATGCGCCCGTCGCGCGCGGCCAAAAGGCCCGGCATTCGTCCGCGATCCAGTAAATTGGCCACCAAAGAGGTGATGAACACTGTTTTGCCCGCCCGTGACAGACCTGTGACCCCCAACCGGATCACCGGCTCAAAGAGCGCTCCACTGAGCCGTGCACCTATACCTTCCACACCGCCGGTAACCCCGTCTGCGAGATCTGCAATGACCAAAATACGCTGTCTTTCTTGTTCGTCAGATCACAGATAGCCATCCCAGTGCCGTCTTGCCAGACTTGTAGCGTAGCGAGACGGCGGGTATCAGCACGGCCATGCCACGCTATGCGCTCAAAGTCGAATACCACGGGGGGCCCTTTGCAGGGTGGCAGCGGCAAGCCGATCAACCCACTGTGCAAGGCGCGATTGAGGCGGCTCTGGCCAAGTTGGAGCCGCGTGACCACACTATTGCCGCGGCTGGACGCACAGATGCAGGCGTGCACGCTTTGGGGCAGGTGGCGCAGTGCGACATGGAGCGGGTCTGGAACCCGTTTCGGCTGTCTGAGGCGCTCAATCATCATTTCAAACCGCACCCCGTGGCCATTGTGGGCTGCGCAGAGGTGCCTGAGGATTGGCACGCACGGTTTTCCGCGGTGGAGCGGCGGTACCTTTTCAGGCTGTTGATGCGGCGCGCGCCCGCCACGCATGACGCAGGACAGGTCTGGCAAGTGAGCCATACCTTGGACGCAGAGGCGATGCGGCAAGGGGCCAAGCATCTGATTGGCAACCATGACTTCACCACCTTCCGGTCGACGATGTGTCAGTCCAAGAGCCCTGTGAAAACCCTGGACGCCATTGAAATCGAAGAGGTGACCGGTCAAAGCGGGCCTGAGCTGCGGTTTCACCTGCGCGCCCGGTCTTTTTTGCACAATCAGGTGCGGTCCATCGTAGGGACGCTGGAACGCGTCGGGGCGGGCTCTTGGGCGCCTGAGGATGTTAGAACTGCCCTTGAGGCCACGGACCGCGCCGCCTGTGGGCCGGTCTGTCCGCCGCAAGGGTTATACCTCAACGCGGTTGAATATCCCTTTGACCCCTTCGACGGACCCGCTTAATTCCCCTTTGATCTTGAGGCGCGGCGGCGCTACACCGCAGCCAGCGGTCCCGTAGCTCAACTGGATAGAGCAGCTGACTTCTAATCAGCAGGCTGAGGGTTCGAGTCCTTCCGGGATCGCCAGTTTCACCGCCACAGCGTCGCGTAGGAGGCAAACAGCCCCTGCAATTTCGCCAGCATCCTGTTGCCGGGTCCGGGGTTGGGCAGGGTGCCGTTGGTCAGACGGTCGACCACTGTCTCCACCGGGCAGGGCGTCTTGGTCACGGGATCGAAATAGCGCGGGTAATCTATGAGGACAGCGTGGGCCATACCTTCTAGCGTGGGCCTGGCGGAACGGCGTGCCGGCACGCGGCCCAGATCGCGGGTCAGGCCCCAACCGGCATAGAAGGGCGCGCCTGTCGTGGTGACAGGAACGCCGCGCAAAAGTGCTTCAAATCCCATCAACGATGTCATGGTCCAAACCTCATGGACCTCAGACAACAGCGCGGCAGGATCGGCTGATGTAAGCACCTGATCGGAAAGTGACGAGAGCGCCTCTGCAGGCACCGCACCTTCGCGCAGACCTGCTTCGACGTCCGGGTGAGGTTTGTAGAGGATCACGGCATCCGGGTTTTCCGTCCGCGCCCGTTCCAACAACGCAAGATTGGTGGCGACCGCACCTGCGCCCAAAAGGATTGAGGCGTCATCTTCCACCTGTCCGGGCACCAGAATGCGATGTCCCTCGGGCAATTGCGGCACATCTTGTCCCAGATTGTACTTGCTCAGGCCCGCCTCGGTGAGCCGCCGGATCAGAATTGATGCGCGCATGTCTTGATCCGGGCGCAGGCTGGCGCGAGCCGTGATCAGACGTTCCAATCGACTTTCGCGGGCGGGATCGTAGTAAATCCCCAGATCATCCAAAACGAGAGACAGCGGTGGAACCAGATCCGCACCAAGACCGCGAGAGCGCAGAAAACCGTCTTCCACCCGGACAGCCTCAGGTGGAGCCTTGTCTTGTTGCGAGGCCCAGACCATCGTGCGTCGTTCGCTGGGTTTTGCAGCGTCCCGGAACCGCAGTGATCCGTGCTGTCCGAAGAAGCGCCGCATCGGTCCGCGTTTCCAAAGGCGCATGCCGTGGGCGTCCCACCCCTGCCGGTCTTCGCGCCAGGCGCGGGTTTGTGACTCTAGGATCGAAAGGGCGTCTTCGATCTTGCATAGCGCATCGGCATGAGGATTGTACCATTTGGGGTAAAGGATCATGGCGGCTGCAAACAGCTGCGCCCGGGTCAGGCGCCGGGTGCGGCGGGGGAACGTCAGCGGGTGGCGGTCATCTGTGAGGCTCCACCCGGCATAGAAAGGCCGCCCGAACACGCGCGGTTTGTGGCCTGCCAGGATCGCCTCGAACCCCAGTTGAGAGC
This sequence comes from Pseudomonadota bacterium, assembly GCA_039817165.1. Classification (GTDB taxonomy): domain Bacteria; phylum Pseudomonadota; class Alphaproteobacteria; order Rhodobacterales; family Rhodobacteraceae; genus Roseovarius. The sequence continues at coordinate 2,727 of JBCBWJ010000234.1, forward strand.
TGACGGTGTAGACGGCCACGGCCCCTTCGAGCAGCGCCCAGGGACTGACAGGGTCGGCAAAAAGGCGGATCCGGTCTGTCTCATCGGAGGGCGAGAAGTAGCCCGGCCTGAGGCCTTGTACCGTTTCGGGATGGGTTTTGATCAGGATCCGCGCGCCCGGGTTTTCATCCTGCGCCCAGTAAAGCATCTCTTTGAAACTGGCTTCATTCGCGCCACCACGGGTGACAGAGGCATCGCCGTCTGTCTGGTCGATCACCAACACATATCCGGGATCGGGCACCGGCCTTTCGGGGTCGAACGCGGTGTATTTTGTCAGATGCGCCTCTTGCAGCCGCACCATCGCGCCTCTTGCACGATTTAGAAGGGCCGTGTCATCAAGCGGGTGGGTGGCCAGCAGCGTTTCAAGATCAGAGGTTGTGTCGCCATCAAAGTGAATGCCGGTCTGATCAATCACGAGGCCCAAAGGCGGTGCCCCGGACCGGCCGGGCAGGAGAGACCTAAGGAACGCATCCTCCACGCGCACCAGCGAGGCCCCGGTCGCCTCTGCTACGGTCTCCCCGCGTTTTGCATAGGGGGAATGCCCCCAAACCGCGATCAGATCCTCGGCGCCAGGCTTGCCAAGCTCAAGCGCATACCCGGCCAGTTCCATGATCCGGCGCACACGCTTTTGGCGCAGAAAGCCCGCGTTGAAATAGAAAACCCGCCGAGGCGTTTGTGACTCGGCGGGGTCTTGGTTGTCTTCAGGATGCATCAGTCGCCGGAGAAGGCGTTCGCTGTGCTCGAGATCGAGCCTACCGCGCCAAGTGTTCCGGTCAGGGCCGAAATGACCTTGCTCCACTGGGCAAACGGGGCCTCGGTGACATAGAGCGTGTCATCGTCGCGCACCGCGAAGTCACGGGCCCTGAACATGCCGTTGGGCTGTGTCAGGTCAAGCACGTAGACCATGCGCTGTGCCCCCGCGAGGTCATTGCGCCCCAACACTTGATTGGCGATCTCTGCGGGTTCGTTGCGCAGGATGAAGACGCCTGTTGGGTCCGCCGTGTTAGAGTTCAGGCCGCCCACTTGTGCGATGGCCTCCACCGCGCTGATGGTGGGGCTGGCGAAGGGCAGACGCGCTTGCGCGCCGGTGGCCCCAAGGGCTGTGAAGGCGCGACTGTCTTCTTCAACAAGGATGCGGTCACCGCCACGCAGGGCGATGTCAAAGCGCGGGTTGCTGAAGATATCCTGGAACCAGACCTTGGAGCGGTGATCCCCACGAACCACTGTGACCTGTGCAATCTCAGGGTCGATGGTCACGCCACCGGCATTGGCCAGCATGGTCGACAGCGTCCTGGTGGGCCGTTCGATCGGGTAAACGCCTTGAACACCTACGCCCCCGATAAGAGACACGCTTGCCCCATCACCGGCCAGTCTGCGCACCTCGACCTGGGGGTCGGGCGTTTGCTCATCCAGCTTGGACGTGATCAACCTGCGAATGGCCTCTGGCGTGTTGCCCGCCGCACGGATGCGCCCGGCATAGGGAACAAAGATAAACCCTGCGCCATCCACCTGAACCTCTTCGAGCACGGTATTGGGCTGAACCTCACCTGCCAAAAGCCCGTCATCGACGTTCTCCCAGATTGTAAGGCCAAGCGTGTCGCCGGGGCGGATCGTGTCCGAACCGATGACGCCTGCGTTCTTGAACGCATCGGAAAAGCCAAGGGCCGGTTGCACCGCGGTCGCGCGGGTCACGCGGTCGTTGACAGAAACAACAAAGGCATCGCCGCTGCGCTGAACGGAGCCTTCAAAAATTTCTCGTTTGTTAGGGCCCACACGAGGGAGGGCACAGGACGCGACAATGCACAATGCCGCGACAAGGGCGACGGATCGCGCCCAACGATTGGAACGGGGTTTCACTGCTCGGTCTCCTCGACCTATTATTATTCTGCCTCAAGTTTTTCTTTCAACGTAGCGGAATCCGTAGATAAAATCCAGCGCTACAGGTTGTGCTTATGTCTGCACGGCACGCAACTGTTGCCTCGGAGCCGCGGTGCCCGCGATCAGTGCGTCATAGGGATCATCGTCGCTCAGCATCAAATCAACGGCCTGGCGAAGCAACTGGCGGCGACCGCTGGCAGAGTAGAACCCGCCCGCGATCTGGCTGGTTTCCAGCAGGTATCGGCGGTAATCCCCATAGGCTTTGCGGTCAGGCCGTTCGGCCAGGGCAAAGAAATCCTTGAGTGGTTTGGTCGAGACAAATTCGGGCTTTGCATAAACGGCATCGCCGAATGTCTTGAGCGGTATGCCGCGCCACAAAACCTGCTGGGCCGCGGTGGAATTGACAGTGACAGCGCTGCGCGCTTCATCCAGAAGCTGCGCCAGTTTGCCCCCGCGGACAAAATGCACCCGTGCGGCGATGCCGTGGTCGCGGGCCAGTCGCATCAGCTCTTTTCGGATGGGCACACGGCCGTCTTCCAGAGGGTGCGCCTTGATCACAAGGTGGTGGTGCTTGGGCGCGCCGGTCGAAAATCCTTCGATCACGGTGCGCAGAAAATCGGCCATGGTTTCAAAGGGCGAATGCGCTTGAAACGAGGCGTCATGTTCGAGTTGCAGCAGGGCCAGGTGATAGGGAAACCCGCCGTGGCGGACGCGCAACGTGGCGATCCGACGCTCTATCGCCTGATAGGGCATGAGCAGTAAGCGTTTGAGATAAAGCGCAAATTCCTGGCGTACGGACAGTGCGCGATGGGGGCGAAACTTTCGGTACCCCTGATTGAACAGCAGCACAGCGCCATGATAGAGCGCGCCATACCAAACGTGCTGGCGCATATC
>JBCBWJ010000235.1:0-5534 GCA_039817165.1 Pseudomonadota bacterium
GTTTGACCGGGCGGAAGGTAGAGATTGATCTTGATGGCGGGCGGTTGAGCGTGGAGTGGCGCGCAGATGGCGTCTGGATGACCGGGCCCACGGCGCATGTCTGTGACGGGGTGATCACGCCTGATTTTCTGGAGCGGGCGGGATGAGCGCGCCGGTTTTCACCACGATGGGTTGTCGGCTGAACGCCTATGAGACCGAGGCGATGAAGGAGCTGGCGGCAGAGGCGGGGCTGGACAATGCGGTGGTGGTGAACACCTGCGCCGTGACGGCAGAGGCCGTGCGCAAGGCGCGCCAGGAAATCCGCAAACTGAGGCGCGCCAACCCGGAGGCGCGGCTCATTGTGACAGGCTGTGCGGCGCAGACGGAGCCCGAGACCTTTACCGCGATGGCAGAGGTGGATGCGGTCATTGGCAATACAGAGAAGATGCAGCCTGAGACATGGCGCGGCATGGCGGCAGACTTTATCGGCCGGACCGAGGCCTGTCAGGTCGATGATATCATGTCGGTGACGGAAACCGCCGGGCATTTGATTGACGGGTTCGGCACGCGCAGCCGGGCCTATGTTCAGGTGCAGAACGGCTGTGATCATCGCTGTACCTTTTGCATCATTCCTTATGGACGCGGCAATTCGCGGTCGGTGCCTGCTGGTGTTGTCGTCGAGCAGATCAAGCGTCTGGTGGGGCGTGGCTACAATGAGGTTGTGCTGACGGGCGTGGACTTGACCAGTTGGGGGGCGGATTTGCCAGCGGCGCCGCGGCTGGGCGATCTGGTGATGCGGATCCTGAAATTGGTGCCGGATCTGCCAAGGCTGCGCATCTCGTCGATTGATTCCATCGAGGTGGATGAGAACCTGATGCAGGCGATTGCGACCGAGCCGCGATTGATGCCGCATTTGCATCTGAGCCTGCAGCATGGGGATGACCTGATCCTGAAACGCATGAAACGCCGGCATTTGCGCGATGATGCCATCGCGTTTTGTGAAGAGGCCAAGCGGCTGAGGCCGGAGATGACCTTTGGGGCGGATATCATCGCGGGGTTTCCGACGGAGACGGACGCGATGTTTGAAAATTCGCGGCAATTGGTAGAGGCGTGCGATTTGACGTGGTTGCATGTGTTTCCCTACAGCCCGCGGCCCGGCACGCCGGCGGCTCGGATGCCGCAGGTGCATGGGGCGGAGATCAAGGCCCGCGCGGCACAGTTGCGGGCCTTGGGCGAGGCGCGGGTTGCAGCGCATTTGGCGCGCCAACAGGGCCGGGTGCACCGCGTGCTGATGGAAAGCCCGAGGATGGGGCGGACAGAGCAGTTTGCGGAGACGGTGTTTGACGAAGACCGTGATGAAGGTGCGATCGTGACCGCTTTGGTGACGGGGGCGAGGGGTCAGCAGCTTTTGGCGGCCTGAGGGGCGCGCTCGCCGCTCCCTTTCGGGCGCGTCTCGCTTTTGGTCCTAGAGCGGTGTGGTATCTGGCCCTATCCGCGCGCGGAGGGACGCGCCAGAGTGGGACGGAGTTTGGAGGGCCGACTATGCATCCCAATCGTACCTTTCGCAAAGCGACTGCGGCGCGCAACATTGCTTTTGCGCGCGAGCAGGGGTTTGGGCTTTTGTGTGTGAACGCAGAGGATGGGCCGCTGATCAGCCATGTGCCGTTTTTGTTGTCGGAGGATGGCAAGCAGCTGGATTTTCACCTGGTGAAATCGAACCCGATTACGCGGCGGCTCTCCGCTCCCTTACGGGCGCGGCTCGCGGTGCAGGGGACACATTCCTATATCTCGCCGGATTGGTATGGGATCGTCGATCAGATTGACGGGACCTGGAAGCTCAACCAGAACAAACCAGACGATGTGCGGATGCGCGCGGCGGATGCGGTTGAGGTGGTGGGCCTTGGTCGGGATGTGGACATGGTCGCGGCCTTGATGCGCGATCCGGAGGAGTGAGAGAGATGATGAAACTGATTGCGGCCAAACCATCGCCATTCGTGCGCAAGGTGCGGGTTTTGATCCTTGAGACCGGCCAGTCGGAGGACGTGGAGATCGTCTATATCGCGCCCACGCCAGTGAGCCCAGATGACCAGGCGATGGCGGCCAATCCCACGGGCAAGATCCCGAGCCTTGTTCGCCAGGACGGACCGGCGATTTATGACAGCCGGGTGATCACACAGTACCTGAATGCGCGGGCCGGGGCGGGGCTTTACCCTGAGGCGCGGCTTTGGGAGACGCTGACATTGGAAGCCACGGCGGATGCGATCATGGATGCGGGTGTGCTGATGGTCTATGAGCACCGCGTGCGGCCGGAGGACAAGGTCTTTGACGGCTGGGTCGAGGCGCAGTGGGACAAGATCGCGCGGGCGGTGGATGCGATCAATGACCGCTGGATGAGCCATCTTCAGGGGCCGATGGACATGAGCCATATTGCGGTGGGCTGTGCGCTGGCCTATCTGGATTTTCGTCAGCCGGAGCGGGATTGGCGCGGGGCGGCGCCGGAGCTTGCCGCGTGGTTTGCGGCGTTTGATGCACGCGAGGCGATGCAGGCCACGCGACCGGAATGATGACCCCTGCGATGGAGGTCAAGCGCGTTCGGGCGGGTGTTCTGGAGATCGGGTATCTCGAGGCGGGTCCGAGCGATGGTCCGGTGGTGATCTTGCTGCACGGCTTTCCCTATGATGCGCAGGGGTATGGCGACGTAATGGCGGGGCTTGCCGCCAAGGGCATGCGCGCGATTGCCCCTTTCCTGCGCGGATATGGCCCGACACGGTTTTTGTCGGCTGACACGATGCGGTCGGGTCAGCAGGCCGCGCTTGGCGTGGATGTCATCGCGTTCATGGATGCACTGTTGATAGAGCGGGCCACTTTGGCCGGCTTTGACTGGGGCGGGCGCGCGGCGTGCATTGTGGCCGCCCTTTGGCCCGAGCGGATGGCCGGACTGGTCAGTTGCGGGGTCGGGTACAACATTCAGGACATTGCCAATGCGAACCTTCCGGCCCGGGCGGAGGAGGAGGCGCGTTATTGGTACATCTATCTGTTCCACACCGCGCGGGGTCGGGCCTCTTTGTCGCACGATCCGCATGGGTTTTGCAGATACATCTGGGCGCGGTGGTCCCCCAGTTGGGACTTTGACGAGGCGACGTATGATCGGTCGGCGGTGTCCTTTGAGAACCCCGATTTCGTGGATATCGTGATCCATTCCTATCGGCACCGGTTCGGTGGCGTGCCGGGTGATCCGGCGCTGGCCGAGGTGGAAGAGCGGCTGGCGCAGCAACCGCGCATCACGGTGCCGACGGTGGTGCTTCAGGGAGAGGATGACGAGGTGGACCCGCCGCCTGCGACCGACGAGGTGCAGGCCTTTTTCACCGGGGGTTATGAGCGGCGCGTTCTTGCCAAGACAGGTCACGCCCCGCCGCAGGAAAACCCGGATGCGTTTGTTGACGCTGTCTTGACGGTGTCACTGTAACCGGCACCGGGCGATTGAGGCCTGGTGGTCGGACCTGTCGTTAGAAGCTGTAGCTGACGCCCACATTGATGGCGTGGGTCAGGATTTCGGTGCTGAGGGACCCGGGGATCTGGCCCAGCGCAATCGGATCAACGGTCAGATCATTGTCGGACCAGGTGAACTGATACTCGCCGAACAGCGCCCAGCTTTCGGTGAGGTTGTATTTCAGGCCCGCAATGCCGCGCAATGCGAGTCCCGTTTGTTCGAACCCATAGGTGCGGGGTATTGCGCCCGCGATCTGGATATCGACATGGGGCACCGCGATCCCGACACCGCCGCCCAGGTAGGGCGTGAGACGGCCCGTGGCGAAGGCACCGGGCCAGCGCTTCATCGCGTTGACCGTAAAGATGTTGTGGCCATCGGAAAGCTCAAACCGGGTGAGGCCCAAAGCGATGATGTCGGCGGCGCTGGCATAGGCCTTCGTGTGGGTGCCTTCGAGGCCAAAACCCCAATCCGTTTGAGTCCACCAGATGGCGCGGCCACCGTAGTAGATCGGGCTGTCAAAGCTGTCGCCGCTCCAGTTGATGCCGCGGTTCACCGGGACGCCGCCGGGCAACGTGCCGCTGACGGTGCTGTCATCGGTTTCCTGCCAGCCCAGATAGAAGCTGAGCTCCAGTTCGGCGGCGGCAGGGGCGGCGGTGACGAAAAGAGCGGCAATGGCGGCCTTGAGAGTGCGGAGCATGGGGCAAATCCGATGTTTGAGGTCTTGTTTTGCTTACACCCGCGACCCGTCCGTCACAAGCGCGACAGATGCGCACTCTGCTAAAATAGTGCCTTTGTTGCACTGGACCTGCTTGATATGTCTGCTAGATACGCGTCTGTTGCGCAGTCTAGGTTTCGACTCGCGCGAAGCAAACCGGACAAGTCAGCCCCGAGAGGGCCAGCAAACGGAGAATATACCTCGTGTCCCACGCTGAGAACAATGAAGGCACCCGACGGGATTTCCTCTACTACGCGACCGCAGGTGCGGGCGCCGTCACCGCAGGTGCAGCGATCTGGCCGCTGATCGATCAGATGAACCCGTCTGCCGATGTGCAGGCGTTGAGCTCTATCCGCGTCGATGTGGCGGATATCGCAGAAGGTACGCAGCTGGTGGTGAAATGGCTGGGCAAGCCCGTCTTCATCCGCCGACGCAGCCCCGAAGAGATCGAGGCGGCCCGTGCCGTCGATCTGTCGGAACTGCCTGACGCAGATGCGCGCAACGCCAACAACGAAGGCGCCGATGCGGCAGACGAAAACCGGTCCTTGGACGAGGCGGGCGAATGGCTTGTACAAATGGGTGTTTGCACGCATCTGGGCTGTGTGCCCTTGGGTGATGCCGGTGATTTTGGTGGGTGGTTCTGCCCCTGCCACGGCTCTCACTATGATACGTCGGGCCGCATTCGCCGCGGACCGGCGCCGGAGAACCTGCCGGTTCCCACTGCAGAATTTGTCGACGAAACAACGATTCAACTGGGATAAGGAAACGCGCTATGGGTGGTATCCCTCACGATCATTACGAACCAAAATCAAACGGTGCCAAGTGGCTTCATTCGCGGCTGCCCATTGTTGGGCTGATGTACGATACGCTGATGATCCCGACGCCGAAGAACCTGAACTGGATGTGGATCTGGGGCATTGTCCTCACATTCTGTCTGGCGCTGCAGATCATCACCGGCATCGTTCTGGTGATGCATTACACGCCACATGTGGATCACGCCTTTGCCTCTGTTGAGCACATCATGCGCAACGTCAATGGCGGGCACATGATCCGGTATCTGCACATGAACGGCGCGTCGCTGTTCTTCTTTGCGGTCTACCTGCACATTTTCCGCGGTCTTTACTACGGGTCGTACAAGGCCCCGCGTGAGATCACGTGGATCATCGGCATGCTGATCTACCTGCTTATGATGGGCACGGCGTTCATGGGCTACGTTCTGCCCTGGGGTCAGATGTCCTTTTGGGGCGCGACCGTGATCACAGGCCTCTTTGGCGCGATCCCGTTCATTGGCGAACCGATCCAGACATGGCTTTTGGGTGGACCGGCGGTGGACAACGCGACGCTGACGCG
>JBCBWJ010000236.1:0-5528 GCA_039817165.1 Pseudomonadota bacterium
GTGACCAATGAGGCGTCTGTGGAGAAAGGCTTTGCCGAGTTGAAACAAAGCTGGTCGACGATTGACTTTGTCGTCCATGCCATTGCTTTTTCTGATAAATCAGAGCTGACGGGTCGGTTTTTGAACACCTCGCGGCAGAACTTCAAGAACTCGATGGACATCTCGTGTTACTCCTTCATCGAAGTGGCGCGCCGGGCCTATCCGATGATGAAGGACAATGGCGGCACGCTTCTGACGCTGACCTACCAAGGTTCCAGCCGCGTGGCGCCCAATTACAACGTGATGGGCGTGGCCAAAGCCGCGCTGGAGGCGACAACGCGCTATCTGGCCAATGATCTGGGGCCTGACAAAATCCGCGTGAATGCGATCTCTCCGGGGCCGATGAAAACGCTGGCCGGAGCCGCGATCGGCGGCGCGCGCAAGACGTTCCGACACACGGAAGAAAACGCGCCGCTCAGGTCCAATGCGACGCTGGACGCGGTGGGCGGCACGGCCGTCTATCTGGCCTCTCCCGCCGGGGCCTACACCACGGGTGAGATCATCCGGGTCGACGGTGGGTTCCATGTGCTTGGGATGCCGCAGGCCGAGCATCTTTGACATAAATTTGCCTTGATGCCTTCGTGCTTGCGCCGTTTTGGGGGGGTACGCACGCGGCATGGATATCTTGAACGAAAGCAAATACCAGGGCCGCCAACAGGCCTGCAAAGAACGGTCTCGCAAGGCGCGGCGCGTGGCGCGGTTGCTGTTCTGGGTGACGGCTGCGGTCGGGCTTTTCGCGATCTATCAGCACAGGGACCTCGCGCCACCGGTCCATGATGGGATGTACACGATGGCGGCCGTGACGACAGACATCCTTGGGGGCGCTCACGAGACGCGCGGGGCTGTGCAAAACCTCTTTGGCAGCCCATCTGCTTCTGGCACTCAACCGGAATTCAATGCCATCACCCGGTGGTTGCTCGACAATCGCTAGAATGGCCTTGCCGCTGGACGCAGAATTTTTCAAAAATTCTGCGTTAGAAAATTGCAATTTTCTAACGCATTTTCTTTCAAGAAAATGCTGGGCTGTTTCTCAGAACCATTGCCCGGGTTCCATAAGCCCCAAATCCAGCAACTGCCGTGAATGCCACTCAAACGGCGCAGTGTTGTGCCAGCAAAAATTGTAGATGTCGAAGGTCGACCCAGGGTTTGTCTTCAGCGCCTTGGCCGTCCGAAACGACATGATCGCCCCGGTCAGGTTGTTGTGCCACGGGCAGGCAAAGGTGTTGTATTCCTCATCCGAGAACGTGTGATTGCCGCGCAAGATCAGATCCTGTTTGGCCCGAAACAGTGCGATCCGGTCGATCTTGCGCTTGTCCTGAGGCACGTGTTCTTCATACCGCCACCTGAGCCCGCCAAAGAAATCAAGCTGCCTTTCCTGCGGGTCATCGCTGTCGGGCCGTTTCTTGCGCGCCAAAGCGTAGTAGCCGGAGCGGTCGAGATGGGCATTCTCCAGCGACACGCCATTGCGATTTTGGTCCAGGTCCTTGGCATAAATATCAATCACGTAGGTAAGCATCGCCTCTCGCCGCTCTTCGCTGTGAAAGGTCAGCAATTCACCCACGCTGCGTGTTTCGCAAAACGGGTAGAAGAGATATTCGGCGTTGAAACAGTAATAGAGCCACAAACCCGGCACGGCTTGGATCATGCGATTGACCACTCTTATGTAACTGTCCCCGCGTGTCACATCAAAGCCCACGCGGTGCACCCTTTCAGCCACGTCAGGGGCCAGAACAAAGGCCTCCGGCATGAACGCAAACACCTGGCTGAATTGCAGATCAACATGGTGGCGCAGGGTGCTGTCCACCTCCACTTCATCCTCCACGAAAATGAGCGCGACCGGCCCTTTGGCCAATAGCGCCTGACCGGTCGACAAAAGCGCGTTGAGAGAAGGAAAATCCATGGTCTGCTGGTCTTCATGCCACTGCTGCGCCGTCAGAATCGGGCATTTCGTCAGTCATTGCAAGTCACGGCTGTGATCGTGTAGGCATTCCCTCTATATCTCGTAAATCAACACGCGCGACGCGCAGGAACACACATGGCCGAGCCCAAGAAACTCTTTATCAAAACCTATGGCTGTCAGATGAATGTCTATGACAGTGAACGGATGGCCGAGGCCATGGGCGGCGTTGGGTATGTTGAGACGCAAACGCCCGATGACGCCGATATGATTGTGCTCAACACCTGCCATATCCGCGAAAAGGCAGCCGAAAAGGTCTATTCCGAGTTGGGCCGGTTTCGAAAGCTCAAAGATGAAAAGCCTGACCTGAAAATTGGCGTCGCGGGCTGTGTGGCCCAGGCCGAGGGCGCAGAGATCATGCGCCGTCAGCCGCTCGTCGATCTGGTGGTGGGTCCGCAAAGCTATCACAAGCTGCCGCAGCTGGAGGCGAAAACCCGCACTGGGGCGAAGGCGCTCGACACCGATTTCCCGCTCGAGGACAAATTTCAGGAACTCAAGGACCGCCCCAAGGCCAAACGCGCACCCGCCGCGTTTTTGACCGTACAGGAAGGCTGCGACAAGTTCTGCGCTTTCTGCGTTGTGCCCTATACCCGCGGGGCCGAGGCCAGCCGCCCGGCCGCCCAGATCGTGGACGAGGCCAAAAACCTCGTGGAGCGCGGCGTGCGCGAGATCACGCTTTTGGGCCAGAATGTGAACGCCTATCACGGCACGGGGCCTGACGGCGCGGATTGGAGCCTCGCGCGGCTCATCTGGGCACTCAATGACATCGGCGGGCTGGAGCGGATCCGCTTCACCACCTCGCATCCCAATGACATGGGCGAGGATCTCATCGAGGCCCATGGCACCTGCGCGAAATTGATGCCCTACCTGCATTTGCCGGTGCAGTCGGGCAGCGACCGCATTCTAAAGCGTATGAACCGCAAACACACCGCAGAAAGCTACCTGCGCCTGATCGAGCGTATTCGCGCCGCGCGGCCCGATATCTTGATGTCCGGCGATTTCATCGTGGGGTTCCCAGAAGAAACCGAGGCCGATTTTCAAGCGACCCTGGATCTGGTTGAAGCGGTGGGTTACGGCTACGCCTATTCGTTCAAGTACTCGACCCGCCCCGGCACACCCGCCGCAGAGCGCGCACAGGTCGAGGAGGCCGTGAAATCAGAGCGCTTGCAGCGCTTGCAAGCGCTCATCACCCGGCAACAACGCGCGGCCCAGGATGCGATGGTGGGACGCACGGTGAAAGTGCTTTTCGAAAAGCCGGGCCGCCTGGCGGGGCAGATGGTGGGCAAGTCGGACTACCTGCACGCCGTCCACGTGGCCGGGGCGACTGTCGAGGCCGGCGACATCGCACCGGTGGAGATCACCGAAAGCGGGTCCAATTCGCTGGCCGGGCGGATCAAAACGGCCTGATTCGGCTCTTGCCCGATCATGACCTGATTTTGCCTGTGGACGCTTTGATGCCCCGTCTGTGGATGGATTTTAGCGCCAAATTGGCCTCAGGTTGTTTCCAATAGCGCTACAATCGCCCCGGATTCGGCCTTCACAACGGGTCCAAACTTGTTACACTCAAACAATAATTTGTATCGCCACGGGGTATCTGCCCGGTTCCTCAGGCGGTGCGGGGGATCATGTAAAAAGGATAGGGGCTGTGCACAAAACAATTGCGAAGTCGATTCGCGGTGTTCTTGGCGGTATTGCTGCCGTCGCCTTGGGCGCCACACTCTTCGCCACTGACGCATCCGCGCAAAATCAGCGGACTGTGATTGGTGAGACGTATATTCCGACCGTTTGGGTTGATCCGGATGGTTGCGAACATTGGGTGATGGATGACGGTTGGGAAGGGTATATGACCCCCCATGTGAACCGTCAGGGCATCCCGGTCTGCCGCCGGGGCAATGTCTGCGGTGTGATGAATTCCGATCAGTTGTTTGCCACGGACAGCGCGCGTATCAGCGCGTCTGGCAAGCAGCACCTGGCGGGCTTCTTCCAGCAAGCAGGCGCCATTTCCTACATCATCACGGGTCACACCGACAGCCGTGCGTCGGATCAGTACAATCTTGATCTGTCCTACCGTCGTGCCTCTGCCGTGGCGTCTATCGCCCAGGCCAGTGGTGCCCGGATCGCGGATGTGCGCGGGTATGGCGAACGACTGCCAAAGGCCTCCAACAGAACGGCCGCGGGGATGCAGAAGAACCGCCGCGTTGAAATCATCTGCATTCGCTAGGGGGACACCATGAAAGCATTGAAACTCACGCTCTTGCTGTCGGCGGTTGTAGCCGTATCGGCTTGTGGCAACAAGGTCGATAAAACCGTGGACCGGGGCATCGACGCCAAACATCTCAGCCAACTTCAGGCCGGTGTTTGGGTGGATCCCAATGGCTGTGATCACTGGATCATTGATGATGGCGCCGAAGGGTATCTGTCTCAGCGGCTTGACCCGTACGGAAAGCCTGTGTGCTCTGGCACTGCGCCGCCCAACACGGCGACTGGTGCGTTCAAATCAGGTTCGGTCGTCTCTGATCCGATCTGATAAAGCATCCATCGAATTGATGCCGCGGGGGGTGACTTCCGCGGCATTTTCTATTGCGAGTTTACCGGAGTGGCCGCGAGGTCTTGCAGTTGTCCCTTGCAGTTGGCACGCTACCTGTAGGGACACGCGTGACAGGAGATTTTTTTGGCCATAGAAGCCTTGCCACCCACAGATGACCTGACGGCTTTGCACGAAGAGGTCATTGAATTTCCTGACAATTTCCTGCTGATCGACCTGTGCGGAGAGCATGATCGAAACCTCGCCGAGGTGGAACGACAGCTTGGCGTGCAGATCATGCGCCGGGGGAATCAGTTGGCCATAATCGGCGAAAAGGGCAGCACAACCGCCACGACAGGCGTGCTCAACGCGCTCTATGCCCGTCTGGAGGCGGGCCGCAGCGTGGAAGCCGCCGATGTTGACCGCGAATTGCGCATGGGTGCCCCGGGCGAAAAGCCGGCGTCGGAAAACGGCAGTTACGCCGGCGATCAGCTTGAGATGTTTCGCGGCGGCACGGTAGAGATCAAAACCCGTAAGAAATTGGTGGAGCCGCGCACGGATGCGCAAAAAGCTTACGTGCTGTCGCTCTTCAAGAATGAACTGGCCTTTGGCATCGGGCCTGCGGGCACTGGCAAAACCTATCTGGCCGTGGCCGCTGGCGTCTCGATGTTCATCGAAGGCCGGGTTGACCGGATCATCCTGTCGCGCCCGGCGGTGGAGGCGGGCGAAAAGCTGGGCTATCTGCCGGGTGACATGAAGGACAAGGTCGATCCTTACATGCAGCCGCTCTATGACGCGCTCAACGATTTCCTGCCCGGCAAACAGGTCGCGAAATTGATCGAGGAAAAGCGCATCGAGATCGCGCCGCTGGCCTTCATGCGCGGGCGGACATTGGCCAATGCCTTTGTCGTGCTGGATGAGGCGCAGAACGCCACCTCTATGCAGATGAAAATGTTTCTCACGCGCCTCGGAGAGGGCAGCCGCATGGTGATCACCGGCGACCGGAGC
>JBCBWJ010000237.1:0-5527 GCA_039817165.1 Pseudomonadota bacterium
CGCCATCGAAGAAAGCCACCCGCGCACCAACCTGCAGGCGGCGGAGTGATCCCATGACAACACTGGACACAAACGCCCCCGAGAACACCGCCTACGAGTTCCACGTCTTTGAAGAGGCGCACGCCCACGAAGACGCAGGCGACCAAGCAAGCGACCACGCGCATGAAACAGGGACGATGCTGGGGTTCTGGCTCTACCTCATGAGCGACTGCCTGCTCTTTGGCATCCTCTTTGCCGTGCACGCCGTTCTGGGTCAGAACTACGCCGCCGGCCCTGCCCCGGCAGACCTCTTTGAAATCGAAAAGATTGCATTGGCCACGGCGTTCCTGCTCGTGTCCTCAATCACCTACGGGTTCGCCGCGATCAACATGCAGCAGAACAAGACCCAAGCCATGACCCTCTGGCTGCTGGTCACGCTCGCCTTCGGGTTGGGCTTTCTCTATCTTGAATACCTCGAGTTTGCCCACCTGTGGCATCTGGGCGCGACACCTATGGCCAGCGCCTTCCTGTCCTCGTTCTGGATCCTCGTGGGCACCCACGGTTTGCACGTCACGGCGGGCTGCATCTGGCTGATCGTTCTGTTGGTGCAGGTCCGGATGTTCGGGCTGACCACTGAAAACAAACGCCGGATCATGTGCCTGAGCCTCTTCTGGCACTTCCTCGATCTGATCTGGATCGGGGTGTTTTCCTTCGTCTACCTTGCCGGAGTTTTGATATGAGCGCTGACACTGACACCCATGCCGATCACGCGCACGGCTCCTATCGGTCCTACATTGTCGGGTTTCTGCTCTCGGTCGTGCTGACGGCGGTGCCGTTCTACGTGGTCATGGCCGAGGTTGAGATCAGCCTGCTGGGCGCGCTTGCCATCATCTTTGGTCTGGGCGCAATTCAGATCATGGTGCATGTGTACTACTTTCTGCACGTGTCCGTCGGGGCCGAAGATGGCTGGCAATTCATGTCGCTTTTGTTCACGGCGGTCGTCCTGGTGATCATCCTCGCAGGGTCGATCTGGGTGATGTTCCACCTGCACGAAAACATGATGCCCGCCCATGACACGATCGAGCGGGTCCGCCAACTGCAATGACCACGCAAGACACGGTGCGCAGGCCGCTTTGGGTGGACGTGACCATCCTTGTGCTGGCGTCGGTGGTGTTCGTCACCTTGCTGGCCCTTGGCACCTGGCAGGTGCAGCGCATGAGCTGGAAACTGGATCTCATCGAAACCGTTGAGGCCCGCGCCTTTGGGGATGCGGTGGACGCCCCGTTCGGCCCGGTCACCAAAGAGGGCCACGCCTACCTGCGGGTCACATCCGAAGAGGGCGTTTTCATGCATGATCTGTCCCAACGGGTGAAAGCCCTGACAGAGCTCGGGCCGGGCGCATGGCTGATGACCCCGCTGCAAACCGACACGCGCATCCTGTGGATCAACCGTGGCTTCGTGCCTTCGGGAAGCGAAGCCGCTGACTGGACCGCACCCACCGGATCCCTGACGATCACCGGCCTTCTACGCGTCACCGAACCGGACGGCACACTGCTAGAGAAAAACGACCCCGCCGCCGGGCGATGGTTCTCCCGTGATGTCGTGGCGCTCTCCGAGCAAGCCGGGCTTGGCCGCACCGCGGGCTATTTCATTGATGCCGAGCACAGCAGCGCCGAAGACACCTGGCCACGCGGCAGCCTCACCCAAGTGACATTCCGCAATTCTCATCTCAGCTACGCGCTGACATGGTACGCCATGGCGGTGCTGTTTCTTGGGGCCATGGTCTACGTGATCCGCGACCGCATGCGTCATCGCGCGGGCCTCGCTCCGAACATTGAATGATCGACCTTCACGCGCGCCCCAAAACCCGCTAGACTTCAACAAAACGGGCACAACAGGCACGGTCGTCAAATGACCGCATTGGACAAGTATCAAAGGATAGAGGCCTCAGGGCTCTGGCGCCCCTCGGGCGAGGCGCAGCGCATTGATGTCGTGGCGTCCATCGGGGACGCCACGCTGGTGATTTCCGACATGCAGGATCGTGCGCTGACCCATTGGTCCCTCGCGGCGGTGGTGCGCGCCAACCCCGGCAAGCGGCCCGCGATCTACCACCCGGAGGGCGACGACACCGAAACGCTAGAGCTGTCGGGCAATGAGGCCCACATGATCGAGGCCATAGAAAAGCTGCGCAGCGTGATCGAACGCCGCCGCCCGCACCCGGGGCGTTTGCGCTTTGTGATCGTGCTGGCGCTCTGCCTGATCGTGGCGGCCGGGGCGATCTTCTGGCTGCCGGACGCGGTGCGCCACCACACGGTCAGCATTCTGCCACAGGTCAAACGGGCCGAGATCGGAGCCGCGCTCTTTGAGCATGTTCAACGTGTCACCGGCCCGCCCTGCTCCGCGCCCGAGGGCCGGGACGTGTTGAGGCGACTGGCTCTACGCCTGCCGGGCGATCCATCTCCCGGTCAGTTGCACGTGCTGCGCGACGGCGTCCCCCAGACCGCGCATTTGCCCGGCGGAACCATCCTGATCCACCGTACGCTGGTCGAAGATTTCACCGAACCGGACGTCGTGGCAGGCTTCGTGGTGGCAGAGCGTTTGCGCGCGCAACAGCGTGACCCGCTGATCGACCTTCTCGAAGCCAGCCCGATCTGGTCCAGTTTTCGCCTGCTGACCACAGGCGCACTTGGCGAGGGCACATTGGCCACCTACGCCGAGACCTTGCTGAGGGCCGAGAAACCGGAACTGTCAGATATCGCATTGCTTGGCGGGTTCGAAGCGGCTGCGCTGCGCGCCACGCCCTACGCCTATGCCATCGACATCACCGGCGAAAAAACCCTGAGCCTGATCGAGGCCGATCCCTTTGCTACATCGCCCCCGGCGCCTGTGATGAACGACGCCGATTGGTTGCAATTGCAGGCCATCTGCGGGGCATGAAAAAACGCGCCCCCGCGATGAGGGCGCGTTTCAAAATGTCCGAATGGTTTAGCGCTTCAGCGTCGCGTTGGAATACCCAAGACCGCGCACTTGTGCCAACCCGCCATCAAGCGCGCCCTGCGTCTTGTAGGGTCCTACGATGACCAACGTGTAGGTCTTGCCCCCCTGCTTGTGCGCCCCCATTTTCGTGGGCAGGCCAGTATTGGCCAGTCGCTGCGCTTCGCGCTTGGCGTGGGCTGCATCGCTGAACGCGCCGATCTGCACATAACGGTGGCTCGCCCGGCTTGTATCCTCCGCCAAGGCTGCGGCGGATGTCACCGTGGCCGCGCGCGACACAGCGGGCGCACTGTCCGGCACGCCACCTGCCGCATAGGACACGTGTGATCCGGCAATTGCATTTGGCTTGAGCGTCCGCGGCACGCGGCTCGTCCACATCTGCTTCATCTGGGCATTCCCGGCGAGCGTCTGATGCGTCCGCTTGGTGTTCAGACGATCGTCATCCCAAACCGCCTCATACCCTTCCGGAACAAACACCCCCTGGGTGCTGGCCAGCTGATCCTCATACACATGTTTGGGCGCGACGCGCACCTGACCGGTTGTCGCCTGAGGGCCCCGGAACGTGTAGTAGGTGGCATCGGGCGACGGCGGCCCGTCTTTGATGGTCACATGCGGTTGGGTCTGCGGACCGCACCGAATATCATCACGACGTGACACGAGGAATTGCTGTGCTCTGGAGCTGCGGCTTGTACACGCGGAGGGCACCGACACGCGTGCGGTTGTCACAACCGGCGCGGGTTTCGGTTTGGCCGGCGCGGGCGCCGCAACCGGCACAGCCGCTGGCTTCGGAGCAGGCGCGCTAACAACCCTCGGCGCCGGGGCCGGTACGGATGCCGGTGCCGGTGCGGCTGGTGTTGCCGTCGCTGTCGATGCTGCGGGTGCCGTTGCACGCGGGGCATTTACACTGGCAAGCGTCGAGGCGGACAGGCTCGGCTGAAAGCCGCAAACCTGCTGACGACCGCGTGTCAGACGCGGCACCCATGTGATGTTATTGTCAATGCCGGCACGGATAAAAACGCACCCATTGCTGTCAACATACTGCCGACCTGTAAAAGACGATGGCGGAAACTCCGCAGGCACCACTTTTTGCGAAGATTGGGCTACGGCCCCATCGGCCCAGCCCGTCGCAGCGATGGCAGCCGCCGCGAACACGGTCAAATATTTCATAATCGCCCCCAGAGCTATTGCCCGAAGACTGCCGCATAAAATGTTCGGAGTAAACAGCTTTTGCTCACTTGGTCCCGAACATGCGGTCACCCGCATCGCCCAGACCCGGCAGGATATACCCCACCTCATTGAGCCGCTCATCAAGCGCAGCAGTGACAATCGGGACATCGGGATGCGACTCTTTCATCCGCGCCACACCTTCGGGTGCGGCCAAAAGACATAAAAACCTGATGTCCTTGGCCCCGGATTTCTTCAACAGATCAATCGCCGCAGCAGAGGAATTGCCCGTGGCCAGCATTGGATCGACCACGATGCACAGGCGTTTGTCCATTTGGTCGGGCACTTTGAAATAGTACTGCACCGGCTCCAGAGTTTCCTCATCGCGGTAAAGCCCGACAAACCCCACACGCGCCGACGGGATAAGCTCCAGCATACCATCCAATAGCCCGTTGCCCGCCCGGAGAATGGACACAAGCGCCAGCTTCGGGCCCGCCAGAACCGGTGCGGGCATCTCGATGAGCGGGGTCTCGATATCCTTTGTGGTCATGGGCAACGCATGCGTGACCTCATAGGCCAAAAGCTGGCTGATCTCGCGCAGCAGCTGTCGGAACACGGCCGTGGGCGTGTCCTTCTGGCGCATCAACGTCAATTTGTGCTGCACAAGCGGGTGGGTGACAATAGTGAGGTGATCCGTCATGGGTCTTTCGTCCGATCCTGTTTGACGCGACACTATCCGCGAAAGAACCGGAGGGGCAATCTCTCAGGACAGGAAACTGCGCCCCGGGCCGCGCTCTGCGAGCCCAAGATGATGCGCAACCGAGGCCGCAACATCGACAAACCCCACATGCCCGATCGTCCCCTGCCCGGCCCCCGCCACCAGCACCGGCACGCGTTCACGGGTGTGATCGGTCCCCACCCAAGTCGGGTCATTGCCATGATCCGCCGTGAGGATCAAAACGTCGCCCGCCCGCAACCCCGGCAAAAGACCGGCCAGACCAACATCAAACCGCGACAAGGCCTCGGCATAGCCATGCGGGTCGCGACGATGGCCGTAAAGCGAATCAAACTCGACGAAATTGGCAAAGGTAAGCGACCCATCAGGCGCGTGATCCAAGGCACGGTGCAGATGTGCCATCAGCTCCGCATCCGCCCCTTTGTCGACCCGGTCGATGCCGCGCATGGAAAAGATATCGCCGATCTTCCCAATCGCCTGCACACTTCGGCCCTCGGCATGGGCCCAATCGCACAAGGTTTGCCCCGGTGGCGCAAGGGCAAAGTCACGACGGTTTCCAGTGCGGTGAAATCCGCCCTCGACCTCGCCCGAAAACGGTCGCGCGATGACGCGGCCCACCCTCATCCCATGCAGTTCGGGCGCAATATCGCGGCA
>JBCBWJ010000238.1:0-5501 GCA_039817165.1 Pseudomonadota bacterium
AGGCGGTCAACGCAGCGATCCGAGGGGCCAAGGCAGCAGGCAATGCAGTTTTGATCATCGCCCACAGGCCTGCTGCGATCAAGGAATGCGATTTGGTACTTATGCTTGAGGCCGGTCGCGTGCGGGCGTTCGGGCCCAAAAATCAGGTGCTGCGCGACGTATTGCAAAACAGCGCCGAAGTGATGAGTGGCGACGGCAATGGAGGCGTGCAATGAGCGGGCTCTATTCACCAAGACGCCCGCTTGTCGTTGGCCTCATCGCGCTTTTGTTGCTTATCGGTGGGTTTGGGACATGGTCTGCCTTTGCAAATATCGCGGGTGCCGTGATTTCCGGTGGGCAGATTGAGGTCGATCAGAATCGCCAGATCGTGCAACATCCTGACGGCGGTGTTGTGGGGAGCATCGAAGTGGGCGAAGGTGATCTGGTTGCCGCGGGCGATGTGCTTGTTCGACTGGATCAGACCACGCTGGCAAGTCAGCTCAACATTGCGGAAAGCCAGCTTTTCGAGATCATCGCCCGACGTGGTCGTTTGGAGGCGGAGCGTGACAATGTGCAAGCCATCGCCTTTGATCCCCTGATTTCTGAGGCGGCAGAGGGGAATGTAGGTATCCGTGATCTGATGAACGGTCAGGTGCGCCTTCTAGAGGCGCGTCGGGAAACCAAGGCGCGTGAAAGTGACCAACTGGGCAAAAGGCGCGTGCAGATCACCGATCAGATCGAGGGAATTGTGGCGCAGGCCGAGGCGCTGTCGCGACAACTTGACCTGATTGAAGAAGAGCTTGTCGGTCAACAGGGCCTGCTGGATCGCGGTCTTGCACAGGCCTCTCGCGTGTTGGCACTGCGCCGCGAAGAGGCACGTCTGGCAGGCACGCTCGGTCAACTTGAGGCCGATAAAGCTCAGGCTGAAGGACGACGCACCGAGATCGACATTGAGATTTTGAAGCTCGATGCAGAGCTGCGCGAAGAGGCGATTGCCGGATTGAGGGATTTACAGTTTCGCGAACTGGAACTGCGCGAGGAACGGTTGGCGTTGCTGGGGCGTATCAACCGGCTGGATATTGTGGCACCGGTCTCTGGCGCGGTTTACGGGCTCACGGTGCATGCCCCACGCGCAGTCCTGCGTCCGGCGGAGCCGGTTCTGTTTTTGGTGCCGCAAGACCGGCCTCTGGTCATCAATGCCAATGTGGACCCTGTGCACGTGGACCAGCTTTTTATCGGCCAACAGGTGACACTGCGGTTTTCGGCATTGGACCAGAAACGCACGCCGGAGCTGTTGGGCGAATTGACGGGCATTTCTGCAGATACGTACCAGGATGAGGTAAGTGGCGTGCGCTACTACCGGGCAGAGGTTGCGCTGCCAGCCGAGGAACGCGCTCGGTTGGACCCAGATGTGGAGCTGCGGCCTGGCATGCCTGTTGAAGTGTTCATTCGTACAGATGATCGCACGCCGATCGGATATCTTGTCAAACCACTTTCGGACTACTTCGCGCGCGCATTTCGGGAATAACGACGCTTGTCTCTCCCTTTCGGGCGCGTCTCCGCGGATCAGCACCGAACTTTCGCAAGCCTGGGGTCGAGCAGAGGCTTGAGGGACGCCGTGGCAGGCACGCGGACGCCGGCGATTTCAACGGATCAACGCCCCGCGTCCACCACATCTGTCGAGATCGGCCGATCAAGCGTCACGAAACCGATGCCCACAGCGCCACCCAGTGTGTGACCGTGCCCGCCAACCTGAAGATAACCTACTTCGCTTTCGCCCGGACAAATCAACTCATTGCCATAGAGCAGAGGCTGTGGTTCGTTCAGCAGGAACTGTAGCAAACGCGTTTCAGGCACGCGGCGGGCCTTGATCCTCACCGAAGCATCGCGGCCTATGAACCCGCCTGGTTTGTCAAGCCTGACCGCAAACCCCAGACGCACCTCCATCGGGTTATCGGTGTTGTCCAGATCAATGCCAAAATCTCGATAAGCTTTTTCCAGCCGCAAAGAGTTCAGCGTTTGCAGGCCTACATTGCGAACCTCCAGATCAGCCCCGGCCTTCATTCGCAGATCATAGATCTGCACGGCTTGCGTCGACGGCACGCGCAGTTCCCATCCCGTTTCTCCACAAAAGTGACCCGCATAGCCAAAACACAGGCATAGCCGACATCGATCTTCTGGGCGGTCATGAAAGGAAAGGCCTTTTTCGACAGGTCCACGCTGGACACGTGGTTCAGAAGTTCTCGAGATTTGGGGCCGTGAACGTTTATCCGTGCTTGGCCTGCGGTCACGTCTGTGACTGCTACGAACGCATCGCCTCTAATGTGTCGCCGCAGTTGCATTTCTGTGTGTCCGTGAGAATTTTCGCCAAAAAATCATGAATTTGTCTGTTTCAAGAGCGTTCTTGTAAGGTCAGCCTCAAAACCGCCGGCCTCAATCAACCAAGCGGTGTAAACCACACGACCGGACGGCACATTCACTTCATTGCAACTCAATCGGCTGAGCAGCGCACAGGCATCGCGGCCCTGCACGGTGAAGCATCACATTGATGCCATGTCCATCACGACGACGTCTTCACGGGCTGCGCGATATTCTTCGGCATGCCAGTGAAACCAATTCTGACGGTACCAACTCAGCCTGTCGATCTCAGCCTGTTTCGGCGAGGGCGCGAACCAATCATACTGCTCCCACCCGTGGCCCTCGCTGAAGAAAGCGCCTGCTGCTTTCAGCCGGTCAGACAGCACGGAGCGTTTTGCAATGCGCGCGGCCTTTGGGCTTTCATTTTGAAAATTTTGACCAAAGAGTTTGCCCAGAAGTTCCGTCGTAGGTCCCACAAGCGAGGCCTGATCCGGGATAAAGCTTTCGTGGCCGCAGAATAGCTTTTCACCCCGTAGTCGTTGGCCTTGAGGACAAAGGAATGCGCCAGTTCAAGCTCGGACGCCACCCGATCCCAGTCCGGCTTAAATTCGCCAAAGGCGAACTCTTCTGGACCGCCATTGAGTTTCCAGGCGGCTGCGCCCCGCCCATACGCGCGCCGTTGATCAGAAACATGGTCAAATCCATCGGGTTCGCGCGCCCGTCTTCGGGGATGTAAAACGCCGCTGTCACATTGGACAGATCTCCGATTGGGACCATGTTTTGTGCTTCGCGGGGCGAGACCTTGTGACATTTTATCCCGAACCGACGCATTGAAGGCGCTGTGCGCCGCATCTCATGAGCGCGCTATTCGTTGTTTGCGGTCTGTAGATATCCTTCATCGCGAAAGCCAGTGGTCATCCCTGTTTCAGCTGCGAGGTTGGCGTACAGATCGCGGCTGTGTGTGTAGATTTCGCATTCGGCATGGATCTTTAGCAGCCCAGCCACGATCAGGCCTGCCGCGTGCCAAGGGGTGTCCCCGGTGAGCTTCGACTGTTCTAAAACGACGACATCATTCATGCCCAGCTTGGTCAAATGAAAGGCGGTGTTCACTCCCAAAGAGCCGCCACCGATGATCACCGTCTGGGCGTGGGCCGGAAGCGTGTCAGGCATGTCGGATCTCCAGTGAACCAGCTTTCGGGATATCAGGCAGGCGCAAGGGGCGCGAAACACTGAACGATCATTCAATGCAAATTTTAACTTGCCTGAGAAGGTCCGCCGCGAAAGGATTGGGTGATGAAAAAAAGGTGGCCAAATGTCTGACGAAGACCTCTATGACAGCGAGCACATTCATTTTCTCGAAGACCTCTGGGGTGATGGATATCTCTCTCCAGGTGGTGCAGAGGAGGTGGGGCGCGTTCTTGCAGGCGTGGACCTCAAGGGCAAACATGTGCTTGATATCGGCTGTGGGTCGGGTGCCATTGCCGTGTCTCTGGTGCGGGATCACGGCGCGGCGCATGTCACGGGCATCGATGTGGAAGACCCAGTTTGCTCGGCCGCGCGCGGGCGTACAGAGGCAGCGGGACTTTCAGATCAGGTTACGATCACAAAAGTCTCACCCGGGCCGATGCCTTTCGAGGTTGAAACTTTTGATGTGGTGTTTTCCAAAGACTCCATCATCCACATCCCCGATAAGGCCGCGATGGCAGCAGAGGCGTTTCGTGTGCTGAAAAGCGGTGGTAGATTTGCGGCCTCTGATTGGCTGATGTCACATGATGCTGAACCATCGCCAGAGATGGCGCATTACATCAAAATGGAAGCGTTGGATTTTGCGATGGCCTCGCCGGATCGATATCGTGCCGCAATGGAAGATGCAGGGTTTGAGGAGGTGGAACTGGTCAACCGGAACCCATGGTATGCAGAGGTCGCCGCCGCAGAGCTCGCAGAACTTTCTGGCAATCGGGACTATTGGGTCGCTCGCCACGATCCAGCTTTCATCGACCATCAGATCGAGATTTGGCAGGCGATGTTGCCCTGCCTTCAGAAGGGCGAACACTGCCCCCACCACATAAGGGGGCGCAAACCGGCATGATCACGCAGCTTAGCTTTGACGAATTGACGTTGGAAACCAAACGGCTGGTGCTGACGCCTTTTCAGTCCGAGGATGTGGACATCGCTCAGGCCGTACTGTGTGACAACAGGGTGATGCGGTTTGTGGCCGACATTATGACGCCAAAGGCGGTAGAGACGCATATGGTTGACGCGGTAAAGCGAGGCGCCGGAGGGCGCATCGGCATTTGGCTTGCGAGGCGCAAAGACACTGGCGCCAAAATCGGGGATTTGGTGTTGATGCCTTTGCCAATAGAGGAGGATGACTACGATTGGTCGCTGTTGGTGCCAGACACCTATCCGGATGCCCATATCGAGGTCGGGTATCTGTTGGTGCCTGACGCCTGGGGTCAAGGCTTTGCAACGGAGGCCTGCACGCGTCTTCTGCGGTTTGCCTTTGAAGAAACATCGCTTGATGAAGTTGTCGCCTGCGCTGATGCGGGGAATACGAAGTCACATCATGTCTTGCAAAAGTCAGGCCTGCGTCGAAACGGGGTCAGGCGCGTCTATGCTGAAGACGACGTGCCTTGGTTTCAATTGAGCCGGCAGGATTGGGAGGGCGAACATCAGACGCGCTCGTGAAGGAGCCCTAAGTGCCGCTCAGGCATCAAACCAGTGGCCATCTGGATCGCCCGGATAGACACCCAAATACGGTCCGTCCGTCTGATAGCCCATCAACCGGCGCACTTTCTCCGGATAGGTGTCCGCGACGGCGCGAGGGACGGTCAGATACTGGTTTTCCTCCTGCCGGAGCCACCCCAAAGAATACGTGGTAATCAGCCCTGTACGTGGCGCGGCAGAGTTGTTTTGCCCGCCAGCATGGATCGCACTGCCCAAGTAAAACAGCACGGATCCCCGCGGCATTGCAGCCTGTGTGACCTGATCTTCGGTCACATCCTCAATCGAGCGCAAATCCTGCGAGCCAGGCACGACACGCGTGGCTCCGTTTTCTTCGGTAAAATCCGTGAGGGCCCACATGGCAGAAAACTGAAATTCCACATCCGGAATGCGGATCGGATAAAAACTGTCATCGCGGTGCAGTTCTTGATTGCCCTCAC
>JBCBWJ010000239.1:0-5439 GCA_039817165.1 Pseudomonadota bacterium
ATGTTCAAGGCCTGCCGCAAGCGCGCGGATGTGAGTGCGGCGCTCTCCAAGGCCCATGGCAAGCTGTTTTACTTCACCGCCCAAGGTGGGTTTGAGGATTGGCTGCCGGGGGCGCAAGGCGCGTCTGCCCACGGGTTTGTCACCGCGCCGGGCCTTTTTTCCGCCGATGGGGTCGATCCGGCATCGGCCCTGCTGGGCGATCATTTGCCCGAAAAGCTGGGCGCGCGGGTGGCGGATCTGGGCGCGGGCTGGGGCTATCTGTCGGCGCGCATTCTGGAGCGGCCAGCGGTGCAAGAGGTGCATCTGGTCGAGGCAGAGCATGCCGCGCTGACCTGCGCGCGCGCCAATATCGACGATTCGCGCGCGGTGTTTCACTGGGCCGATGCATGCGATTGGGTGCCTCAGACGGCCCTTGACTGCATTGTGATGAACCCGCCCTTTCACACGGGCCGCAGGGCAGAACCTCATATCGGTCAAAGCTTTATCCGCGCGGGGGCCCGTCTTCTTCACCCCAGGGGACAGCTTTTTCTGGTGGCCAACCGACATCTTCCTTATGAAGGGTCTCTGGAACAGAGCTTCGCAGAGGTGACGGAATTTGGCGGTGATGCGCGTTTCAAACTGCTTAGAGCAGACCGTCCCAAAACCGGCCCGCGTGGCCGGCTCGGATAACCCCGCTTATTTTTCCCGCGAGAAGAGGTAACTGATGTCGTTTTCCATCGACGGAAAGACAGCCATCGTGACAGGCGGTGCCAACGGTATTGGGCTGGCCATCGGGCGGCACTTTGCCGACAAGGGCGCCAACGTGATGTTCGCCGATATTGATGAGGAACACCTCAAGCAAGAGTTGGGCGAGAACGAAGACGGCTCCTCCACGCGGTACTTCGCCGGTGACCTGCGGGAAAAGCTGACCTTGGCCAACCTGCTCTCGGCCACGATTGATGCGTTTGAGCGGGTCGACATTCTGGTCAACGGGTCGCGGCAGATGGTGCCGTCGGATGCGCTCAACCCCGATGATGACGGGGTCGAGCTGTTGTTGCAGCAAAACCTGATGACGGCGCTGCGCACCTCGCAACTGGTGGCCAAGCGGATGATCAAGCAATCCGAGGAAAGCGAGGACGCCGAAGGTTTTGCCGGAACCATCGTGAACTTGTCGTCCATCGCGGCCCGGCGCACGCATCCGGATTTGCTGGCCTATTCGGTGTCCACCGCCGCGCTCGATCAGATGACGCGCAGCTTTGCCGTGGCGCTGGCCCCGCATCGCATTCGGGTCAACGCGGTGGCGTTCGGATCGGTGATGAGTGCCTCGCTCAAGGACACGCTGATCGAGACGCCGGATTTCCGGTCTGACATTGAAGATCACACGCCGTTGGGGCGCATCGCCTCGGCCGCGGAATTGGCGGAAGCGGTACAGTATCTGGCCTGTGACAGTTCGGGTTTCATGACCGGGCAGATCATGACCGTGGATGGTGGGCGCACCTTGCTTGATCCTGTTGCAGCACCTGCACATTAGAGCGGGCCATGTTTGATCTACATCATGGTTTGGGGGTTCAAACTCATCAATACGATGATTTTGAAGGGTATTTCGCGGACAGTGTTGCAGATAAAATGCCGTCCGCTGTAAACCGTTGTCAAACATATGAAGGATAGACCGATGACAGAAGACATGGTCACGGAAAAACGCCAAGCCGCCGTCTGGTTCAGGGACTTGCGCGATCAGATCGTCGCGGCCTTTGAAGGGTTGGAAGACAGCCACGACACCGGGCCTTTGGCGGACGCAGAGCCGGGTCGATTTGATGTGAAAGAGACCAAACGCGCCAGTGATGACGGATCGGACGCGGGCGGCGGTTTGATGAGCGTGATGCGCGGGGGCCGGGTCTTTGAGAAGGTGGGGGTGAATGTCTCCGAGGTTTACGGCACGCTGGCCCCGCCTGCGCAAAAGGCGATGGCCGCGCGCGGCGTGCCCGGCATGGAGGAAGACCCGCGATTCTGGGCCTCCGGCATCAGTTTGGTGGCGCATATGCAGAACCCGCACGCGCCCGCCGTGCACATGAACACGCGGATGTTCTGGACGCCCGGTGCGTGGTGGTTCGGGGGCGGGTCGGATTTGAACCCGTGCCTTGAGTATGACGAGGACACCGCGCATTTTCATGCCACGCAGAAGGCGCATCTCGACCCGCATGGTGCGGATCACTATCCCAAGCTGAAAGAGTGGGCGGATGAGTATTTCTATATCCCGCACCGGCACCGCGCGCGCGGTGTGGGCGGGATTTTCATGGATGATCGCAACAGTGGCGATTGGGCCGCGGATTTTGCGCTAACCCAGGACATTGGGCGCGCGTTTCTGCCCGCGTTTGTGCCGCTCGTTGAAAAGCGCCGGGTGCAGGACTGGTCGGACGCCGACAAGGACGCGCAGCTGGTGCATCGCGGGCTCTATGCGGAGTACAACCTTGTCTATGACCGGGGCACGAAGTTTGGCTTGGCGACAGGGCATGACGCGGATGCGGTGCTGATGAGCCTGCCGCCTTTCGCGAAATGGGTTTAAGGGCATCAACCATCCAGAGGCCCGCATGCGCGTTGGCGGCAATCCTGATCTGCACGTGACGTGCCGCCACATGCCCCAGCGGGTTGCGGCGCTGGTGAAGGAGTGGTTTGCAGGCCGGATCGAGACCTTTGCCCTCAGCGGGGATCGGTCGGTCTATATCCCCTTTGAGGACGGCGACCACACCCATATCAAGATCAAGGGTGCGGGGTATCGCGGCCAGGAGGTGCGGTTTGGCACCTATCTGAAGGCGGGGCCCGCGTCGCTGCTCTTTGACTATGACGGGCGGCGGATGGTGGATGTGGCGCATGGCCATGACGGTGCCTTTGTAGGCGGGGCGTCCATGCAGCAGGCGGTGACCGAGTGGCGCATGTCGGCCACCTTGCCCGAGCTGGGCTATCAGGTGGTGCCCTGTCCGGGATTTGGCACCGTGTCGGATGGCACGCGCACAAGCTGGTTTTCGGTCTTTCGGTGGCATGAGGATTGGATCGACACCGCCAAGCCGCCCCACTCGACCGCCCTCGAATACGAAGCGCTGACGCGCAATGCCTCTCGCGACGTGCTGGACTTGGCCACGCGGCACAATCTGGTGGGTTTTTTCTGGCGCATCCGGACGCAGGACAAGACCGAATTGATGAAGGATCTGCACCCGGCGCGGCGAATGGATCCGATGAATTACTCGCAAATCTCTTGGGTGATGCAGGTGTGTCACGCGATGCATATCACCTCTATCAGCACGCATTTGCTGGCGACCAAGTGGTTCGGCAAGGAGGTGGGGCGCATGGCCGGGCTTTGGATGATCTGGCCGTATTTTCCCCAAGCCACGCTGGAGGATTGGGACGATCTGCGCTTCAGCGTCGTATCCGCCTATATGAAGCGCGAGCCGGAGCGGTTTCGCCCGGAGACCCTTGTGTCCGTGCTGGAGGCGAACCCGATTGCTGCGCGGTTGATGGAGCTGTGCCCGCCAGAGTATGAGCGTTTCCGGTAGCGCCGTGCGTCAGCGCGTCTTGTCGAGGTTTTGCGGCAAGAGCACGATGGAGAGCATGATCAGGCTGAACACCAGCTCGTAGACCTCCCATTTGCGGCCCTGATCCATCAGCGCGATCACCAGGCTTGCCAGAATGGCCAGACCTGTGTGGCGCAGGCCCGGCACCGGAATGGCGAGCCTGTCGGCCACACGCCGGAGGACCGCCACGCGCGGATAAAGCAGCGGCAGTGCCACGAGATAGAGCAAGATCACGGTGGTCAGGCCGCTGCCAAACACGGTGCGCGCGAGATTGGTGTCGCCCACGGTGAGGTTGTGCAGGTTGGTTTCAAACTGCTTGTTGTTCTCCATGAAGAACTCGCCCGATTGCCAGCCGAAGATGCGCTGACCCCAGGAGATCTCTTCGCCCGTGCCCAGAAAAAAGAGCAACGCGTAGACGCAAGTGCACACCGCCGCCAATGTCATCGACCGGCGTTTGAGGCTGATGGCGTGTGAGATGAAGGCAAAGCAGCAAAACAGCAGACCAAAGGCGGTGGCGTATTCCACGGGGCCGTCCTCGAACGCGTAGACGGCCTTGAAATAGATCACATCGTAAAGATGCACCCCGATGGACACGATGAGCACGATCACAACAGACGCCAAAAGCGCGCGGTCGATGGTTTGTGGTGATGTCATGCACTTGTCCGATATGCCCGGGTCGTCGCGCTCAGATAAGCGAGAGGGCCGGGGGCATCAAGCGGTATGGCGCGGTGTGGGCCGTTTTACGCTGCGGTGGCGGGTCTTTGGGGGGGCGTGGCTCTGGCATTCTGACCTGAGACCTTGTTTGGGGATGGGTGTCGGGTGTGCGATATCCAACGCGCGATGTGTTCAGTCTGTCGCGCCGAGACCAACGTCCGCTTTGAGCCCAATACGGCGGATGCTGCACCTTGCATGATCGGCCGGAACCGAATGCAAAACAGACGCTGCGCTCAATGGGTTTCTTGAAAACGAGACCCAAGTGCCTTTCGATATTGTCCGCTCCTTAGGACGACACTATCGGCCGACGAGCCACTCAACGATATCGCGCGCTGGTTTTTGCAAGTTTGCCCCAGTCCGAGAAAGCACGTGATAGCCGCGTTCGGTGCGGTACACGTTCGGGACAGGGCGCACGAGGCTCCCGCTGTCGAGCAGGTCATCCAGCAGATACTTCCAGCCCAGAGCGATCCCCTGTCCAGCGCACGCCGCCTGAATGGAGAGGGGCATGGAGTTGAACTCCAGCGCGCCCCCCCCACCGTCGAAGCGAACCCCGAGACCTGCGAAAAGCTCTGGCCAGTCAACCCAATGTGATGGGCCATCGACGACATGCAGGAAGGTGCCGCGCAACAGATCTTCGGGTTTGCTCAGCGGGCCCAGACGCTCCAGGTAAGCCGGGCTGCAAACTGGAAAAACCTCTTCCTCGATCAGCAGGCGGCTGTCAAAGCCCGGCCAATGCCCATTGCCGTAGGCGACTGCGATGTCAATTGTGTCCGCAAGACACTCTTCCTCCTGGTCCGAAGCCATGATCGAAATCCGCGTTTTCCCAGCGATGTCCTGAAGGCGGCTCAGCCTGGGCAAAAGCCAGAAATGGGTGAGCGACAAGTCCGAGGCCAGATGGATGGTATCATGATCTGACCTGCGGCGGACACTCCGAAAGCTCTCGCGCAGAAGCCGCAGCGAAAGCTGGACGGTCTGATGCAATTCGCTCCCTTTTGCCGTCAGGTGAACTGCGCGATGTGACCGCCGGAAGAGAGCTGCATCCAAATGACTTTCCAGAGTCTTGATCTGACGGGAGACAGCTGCCTGACTGAGGTTCAATTCCTCGGCTGCCGCAGCAAAGCTCTCATGCCGTGCGGCGGCATCAAACGCCTGCAGATTGGACAGAGGAAGACGGTTCTTC
>JBCBWJ010000023.1:0-13359 GCA_039817165.1 Pseudomonadota bacterium
CTGGAAGACAGCCAGCAAGGCGAGATTTTGTTCAAGGGCGAACCGGTGACGTGGAAGGGCAGAGGCCATAACCGCCATCCCGGAGATGCCAAGCAGGTCATGCGCATCCGCACCAACCTGTCGATGGTGTTCCAGCAGTTCAATCTCTGGGCGCATCTGACCGTGCTGCAGAACGTGATGGAGGCGCCTGTGACGGTGCTGGGCCGCGACAAGGCAGAGGTCGAAGACAAGGCGCGTCACTATCTCGACAAGGTGGGCATCGGCGACAAGGCGGATGTGTACCCCGCGCAGATGTCAGGCGGGCAGCAACAGCGCGCCGCGATTGCCCGCGCCCTGGCGATGGAGCCTGAAGCGCTGCTCTTTGATGAGCCGACATCGGCGCTGGACCCGGAACTGGAACAAGAGGTGGTGCGCGTGATCAAGGATCTGGCCCGCGAAGGCCGGACCATGATGATCGTCACCCATGATATGAAAATGGCCCGCGATGTGTCGGACCACACCGTGTTTTTGCACCAAGGGCTGATCGAAGAACAAGGCCCGCCGGAGACCCTTTTCGGCGCCCCGAAATCAGAGCGGCTGAGGCAGTTTCTCAGCTCGACCATGGCCGTCTGACACACCAGAAGACCACCAACAGGGAGACCACAATGAAAAAAATTCTTCTCACGACGATGGCGCTTGCGCTGTCCAGCAGCTTTGCCATGGCCGAGACCGTGCGCCTTGGCACCGAAGGGGCCTATGCGCCCTGGAACTTTATCAATGACGCCGGCGAGGTTGACGGGTTCGAGCGCGAGCTGGGCGATGAGCTTTGCGCGCGCGCCGAGCTGACCTGCGAGTGGGTCACCAATGATTGGGACAGCATCATACCCAACCTGGTGAGCGGCAACTACGACGCGATCATCGCGGGCATGTCGATCACCGCAGAGCGCGACGAGGTGATTGACTTCACCCAGAACTACACGCCTGCGGACCCGTCCGCCTACCTGGCGACCTCGGCTGATCTGGATGTGACCAGCGGTGTGATTGCCGCGCAGTCTAGCACGATCCAGGCCGCGTTCGTTGCCGATCAGGGCTGGACGCTGGTCGAATTTGCCACGCCCGAAGAAACCGTGGCCGCCGTGCGCGCGGGTGAGGCGGATGCGGTTCTGGCCGATGAGGCGTTCCTGAAGCCCTTCGCAGAAGAAGACGGGCTGGTGATGCTGGAGCGGACAGAGGTCTTGGGCGGCGGTGTCGGCCTGGGCATTCGCGAGTCCGATGGAGAGCTGAAAGCGAAGTTCGACGCGGCGATCCAATCCATGAAGGATGACGGGACGCTCAACACAATGATCACCAAGTGGGAGGTCGCAACGACCTTCTGATCGGTGTCTCTTGCGCATATGAAAGAGGCCGCTTTGTGCGGCCTCTTTTCGTTCAGGGGGTGCGTTTGGTGCGGCGGCTTGGGTGCCAGATGCGGCTGTCGTAGATCACCTTGGCCGTGATCAGGAGTGCGGCAGCACTCAAAACGCCCTTTGACACGGGTTCCATCGCGCCTTCGATCAACAGCGCATGGGCGACCGTCCCCGCAACCGCAATGAGCGCCAGCCCGGTATGCGCCCGCCGCCACGTGGTGACGCGCAGTTTCGCACGTTTGCGCAAGGCGGCCAGACAGGCGGCGGCGAAAATGGCCCACATGGCGATCACTCCCCAAACCGAAAAGGGCGTGGGCGAGGCGAATGTCAGGGCATCCACCACATCGGGCGGGCTGAACACCCACAACCCTCCGACATGCAGGGCGATGCTCAGCAGAAGCGCGATACCAAGATACCGGTGCAGCCTGCGTGACCGCAGGATCGGCAGGCCGGGCAAGAGCCCCGCCGCCAGCAAAGGTTGCAGCACGAGCAGGCCAAGCGCTGCGATCCCGGCAAAGCCCGCCACGATGTATACGGGTTGGCGCCAGGCCAGAAGCGGGCTGTTGGCGGCCAGCACGAGCGGCACCGCGATCACGGCCAGCACGCATAGCCAGATCAGCCCGCGGCGCAGCGCTCCCATCCTAGGGCTCCGTCGCGCGGTCAGGCGGGTTCAAGCACGAAATGTGCGGCCAGCGTGGTGTCGGAGGCGCTGGGCATGATCGGGCGCAGGAACACGGTTTTGAAATCGCCGCTGTCATAGGCGAGGTGCCCATGAGGCTGTCCGAAGGCGGGCACGATCTGAGGCATCTCAAGGCGGTATTCGCCGTTTTCATCCGTCAGTGTTGCGCCGTGGCTTTGCGGTTCGCGCTCGTGCCCTTCGGTCGTGTGGGCCCAGATCTGAATGCGTTGACCGGCCAACGGCGCGCCATCGCCCGCGCGGCGCACGGTGCCGGTCATCCAGAACCCGCCCCCGCCGATGCGATCCACGATGGGCGCGCCGGGCAGGTAGTTGTTGGAACCGCCCCGCATCGTGGGTGTGGGGGCAAGGCCTGCGGCGCGGGCAGGCACGGTCAGGCCGGTGGCGGCGGTGGCCGCGGTGGCGGCAAGTAGGGTGCGTCTTGTGATCAGGGTCGTCATGGATGCTCTCCTAGCTTGGGATGCGTGTCTCACTTGCGTTTCATATAGGCGCTCTGTGACAGTTTCCGACCCCTGCAAGCTGTCACAAAGCGGCGCCTTGCCTAGCCGCGCCCGTGCGGGGCCTCAAAATCGAGCACCGGGTTGATGGGCACGATCCGGTGCGGGTTCACGCTGTCATGGCTCATGTGATAGTGCCGCACGATGTGGTCGAAATTCACCGTATCTTTGAGGCCCGGCCATTGGTAAAGCTCGCGCAGGTAGCCCCAGAGATTGGGATAGTCGATGATCCGGGCGCGATTGCATTTGAAATGCAGGTGATAGACCAGATCGAACCGGATGAGCGTGGTGAAAAGCCGCCAATCGGCCTCTGTCAGCTGCGCGCCCATGAGGTACCGCCCCTCTGAGAGCCGCGCCTCCAACCAGTCGAGCGTGTCAAAGAGCGGATAGACAGCCGCCTCATAGGCGTCTTGCGTGGTGGCAAACCCGGCCTTGTAGACGCCGTTGTTGAGCGTGTCGTAGATGCGCGCGTTCACCGGCTCGATGGCGTCCTGCAGGGCGGCGGGCCAATAGTCATGCCCGGTGCCGGTCAGCCCGTTAAAGGCCGTGTTCAGCATGCGAATGATCTCGGAACTCTCATTTGACACGATGGTCTCGCGGGCCTTGTCCCAAAGCACAGGCACGGTCACGCGGCCCGAAACCTTTGGGTCGGCCTTGGTGTAGATATCGCGCAGGAACGGCAGGCCATAGAGCGTGTCGCCGGTGGCCCCGGGGTGGCCCATGTCAAAGGTCCAGCCGTCCTCTCCCATATCCGGGTGCACGACGGAGACGCTGATGTGATCCTCCAGGCCCTTGAGCGTGCGGAAAATCAGCGCCCGGTGCGCCCAGGGACAGGCGTAGGACACATAGAGGTGGTAGCGCCCGCTTTCGGCGGCAAAGCCCGCCTCGCCCGAAGGACCCGCAGCGCCGTCTGCCGTGATCCAATTGCGAAACCCCGCCGTGGTGCGTTTGAACGCCCCGCCAGAGGATTTGGTATCGTACCAGCCGGTGTGCCATGTGCCGTCTGCGAGATGTCCCATCGGATGCTCCTGTCCTGCGCTGCCTAAAACGGTGCCTGAAAATTAGGTCGTCCGCGCGCGCCGCGCCACGCCAAGGATCGCGCAGGGGCCGTGCGCGCGTGCACATGTCGGATTTGACCCGCACGCGGGCGATTCCGGATTGGCAAGCCCTGCGTGGCGGTTCTATAGAGGCTAAAGGACGATGCCCGGGTCACGGGCCGGACAGGAGTGTGAGAGGCGGGCCGACCCAAACCGGGGGCGCAATCTCAGATCGTCGCAGCCTCCGAACGTGTGACCGAAAAAGAGACCTCAGGAGGTTTGCAATGAGAATTTTCATCTTTTTCCTGCTGCTTGGCTCGCCGGCGCTGGCCCATCCCGGGCATCTGGCCGAAGTGGCCGGGCACGGTCATTGGCTCGGTGCCGCGGCCATTGGGGCGGCGATTGCCATCGGGCTTTATGCCGGTCTGAGAGGGCGCAAGGCGAAGGCGGAAGAAACCGCAGATGACGAGGCCACCGCGGAGGATGCGGAGCCGCAAGAAAGCTGACCCAATGCGGCCCTATGAAAAGAACCCACAGGCGATTTACGCCGAAAGCTTCGCCACCGTGCGGCGCGAGGCCCGGCTGGATCGCTTCGGTCCGGGGCTGGAGGCGTTGGCGATCCGGGTGATCCACGCTTGCGGCATGGTCGAGGTGGCCGACCGGCTGGATTTCTCGGACGGAGCCTTTCAGGCGGGGCAGGCCGCGCTTTTGGCCGGTGCCCCGGTGTTTTGCGATTGTGAAATGGTCGGCGCGGGCATCATTCGGCGCTACTTGCCCGCGGGCAACGAGGTGGTCGTGACCCTCAATGACGCGGGCGTGCCGGGCCGGGCCTCCGAGATTGGCAACACCCGGTCGGCGGCGGCGGTGGAGCTGTGGCAGGACCGTCTGGATGGCGCGGTGGTGGCCATTGGCAATGCGCCGACAGCCCTTTTTCATCTTTTGGACCTGCTCGATCAGGGCGCGCCGAAACCGGCGGTGATCCTCGGCTTTCCAGTGGGGTTTGTCGGGGCGGCAGAGGCCAAGGCGGAACTGGCCGCGCGCCCTCGGGGCTGTCATTTCGTGGCCTTGCGCGGGCGGCGCGGTGGTTCGGCCATGGCCTCGGCTGCGGTGAACGCGCTGGCGGCGGGCGTGCCGGAAGGCGCGGTGCAATGATGGCCGCACCCTGGCTGCACATCGTGGGCATTGGCGAGGACGGCCTTGACGGTCTGCAACCTGCCACCCGTGCGGTTGTTGAGGCCGCAGAGGTGATCGTGGGCGGCGACCGCCATCACAAACTTGCGCCCCATATCGCCGCAGAGCGCATCAAGTGGCCATCGCCCTTTGACGCGTTGATTGATCTGCTGCTGTCGCTCAAAGGCCGCCGCGTTGTTGTGCTGGCCACGGGCGACCCGCTGTGGTTTTCCGTGGGCGCGCGCATTGGCCGGTCGATTGATCCCGCCGAGATCACCTATCACCCGCAGCTTTCTGCGTTTCAGCTGGCCGCCGCCCGCATGGGGTGGAGCCTCGCAGATGTAGAAAGCCTCACCGTGCATGGCCGCCCGGTGGAGCAGATGATCGCATTTATCCAACCTCTCGCGCGGCTCTTGATCCTGACCACCGGATCCGACACACCCGGCCAGATCGCCCGGTTCCTGTCAGATCGCGGTTTTGGCCGCTCTCCGATGACGGTGCTCTCGGAAATGGGGGGGGCCAATGAGGCCCGCTTTGACGGCCTCGCAGAAAGCTGGGACCACGAGGTGCCGGCCTTCAACACCCTGGCGGTGGATTGCGTGGCCGATCCGCACGCCGCGCTTTTGCCCCGTGTGCCGGGGCTGGCGGACACCCTCTTCACCCATGACGGGACCATGACCAAGCAAGAAGTGCGCGCGGTGACCCTGGCCAAGCTGATGCCCATGCGCGGGGCGCTTTTGTGGGACATCGGCACTGGCTGCGGCTCTGTCGCGGTGGAGTGGATCCGCGGCGCGCGCTATGCCCGTGCCATCGGCATTGAACCGCGCGCCGATCGCCGGGCGATGGCAGCCGAGAACGCGTTGGCGCTGGGTGCGCCGCGGCTGGAATTGATCGACGGACGCGTGCCTGAGGCCCTTGATGGCTTGGACCCCCCCGATGCCGTGTTCATCGGCGGCGGGCTGAGCGCGCCCGTTTTTGAGGCCGCATGGGCCGCGTTGCGCCCGCTGGGGCGGCTGGTGTCCAACGCGGTGACGCTGGAAAGCGAGGCGGTGCTTTTGGATCTGCACAAACGTCATGGTGGCGATCTGGTCAAACTGTCAGTGGCCCGCGCCGATCCGGTGGGCGCTCTGACCGGGTGGCGGCCGATGATGCCGGTCACACAGTGGAGCCTGGTGAAAAGATGAGTGCGACACTCTACGGTGTGGGCCTCGGCCCGGGCGATCCGGAACTGATGACGCTCAAGGCGCATCGGTTGATTTCAAACGCCTCGGTCATTGCCTATCCGACGCTTGCGGGCGCGGACAGCTTTGCCCGGTCCATCGCGGCGGGCATCATTCCCAAAACCGCGCGCGAGATCGTCATGGATGTGCCCATGACCGTCGAACGCGCCCCCGCACAGGCCGCCTATGACACCGGTGCGGCCGAAATTGCCACCGCCCTTGAGGCCGGTGAGAACGTGATTTGCCTGTGCGAAGGTGACCCGTTTTTCTATGGCTCGTTCATGTATGTCTTTGCGCGTCTGAGCGACCGATTTG
Organism: Pseudomonadota bacterium; assembly: GCA_039817165.1. Classification (GTDB taxonomy): domain Bacteria; phylum Pseudomonadota; class Alphaproteobacteria; order Rhodobacterales; family Rhodobacteraceae; genus Roseovarius. The sequence continues at coordinate 6,322 of JBCBWJ010000023.1, forward strand.
AGGTGGAGGTGGTGCCGGGTGTCACCTCCGTCACCACCTGTGCGGCGAAAGCCGGGCTGCCTCTGGCTGCCCGCAACGAGCGGCTGACGGTTCTGCCGGGGCCCTTGCCCGAGGACGAATTGCGCAGCCGGATCGAAGGCGCCGAAAGCGTGGCGATCATGAAAGTGGGGCGTCACCTGGCCAAGATCCGTGCGGTGATTGACGATCTGGGTTACGCCCGCGACGCGGTCTATGTGGAGCGTGCAAGCCTGCCCGATGAGGTCGTGTGCCCATTGGCGGAAGCGCCGGAAAAAGCGCCGTACTTTTCTATGATCCTGCTGACCAAAGGAGCGGACCCATGTTTGTGAATGATGGCGCTGTGACGCCTGTGGTCCTCGCGCTCAGCCGGTCGGGTGAGGCCGTGGCCCACCGCGTGGCCGCGCATCTGGGCGCGCCGGTGCATGGGCGCGACGGCCGGGTTGAGCGCGCGGATGTGGTCTTTGCCAATGCGCTGGATCACGTGCGGGATCTGTTTTTGGCGGGCACGCCAGTGGTGGGTGTCTGCGCCAGTGGCATCCTCATTCGGGCGGTGGCGCCGGTTTTGTCGGACAAACGTGGCGAGCCGCCTGTGGTCTCGATCAGCGATGACGGCGCGGTGGTGGTGCCGCTTTTGGGCGGGCATCGGGGCGCCAACCGGCTGGCCAGCGAAATCGCCGCGCATCTGGGCAGCACGGCGGCGGTGACAACGGCGGGCGATGTGGCCATGGGCGTGGCGCTGGATGCCCCGCCTGCGGGTTACCGCCTGGCCAATCCAGAACACGCCAAACCCGTGATGGCGGGGCTGCTCTCTGGTGCGGGCGTGACGCTCACGGGCGAGCGGCTCTTTGACCTCGAAGACACCGGCGGACCTTTGGAGATCACCGTCAGCGAGGCGCGCACGCCAGTGAGCGACGAGCGGCTGGTTTACCACCCGCAACGATTTGCACTGGGCGTGGGCTGCGCCCGCAACGCCTGCCCCGATGAGATGTGGGAGAACGTCTCAAAGACCCTCAACGAGGCCAACATCGCACCCGGCTCTGTGGCCTGTGTGGCCACGATTGACCTCAAGGCCGATGAGCCCGCGATGAACAGCCTGGCGCGGCGTCTCGGCGTGCCCTTGCGCCTTTTCACAGCCCCGGAGCTTGAGGCGCAAACGCCCCATCTGGCCAATCCCTCGGACGTGGTTTTCGCCGAAGTGGGGTGCCACGGCGTGGCCGAGGCCGCGGCCTTGGCCATCGGCGGCACGCTTGCCGTCGAAAAACGCAAAACCGCCAACACGACCTGCGCGCTCACCCGCGCCGAAGCGCCGTTCACGCAGCTCTCTGGACGTCCGCGCGGGCGGCTTTCTGTCGTGGGCATCGGCCCCGGCCAATCCAGTTGGCGCACCCCCGAAGTGAGCCGCCTTGTGGCGGAGGCCGACGAGCTTGTGGGGTATGGCCTCTACATTGACCTGTTGGGACCGCTGGCGGCGGGCAAGGCCCGGTCCGACTTTCCGCTTGGGGGCGAAGAGGCGCGGTGTCGCTATGCGCTGGAACAGGCGGGGCGGGGCAAGACCGTGGCGCTGGTCTGTTCCGGGGATGCGGGCATCTACGCCATGGGCGCGCTGGTGTTCGAATTGCTGGACCGCTCCGAGGCCGAAGACGGCGTGAGCGATGCGGCCCGCCGGGCCGAAGTGATCTGCAGCCCGGGCGTGTCCGCACTTCAGGCCGCCGCTGCCCGCGCCGGTGCGCCGTTGGGCCATGATTTCTGCACCATTTCTCTGAGTGATCTCTTGACCCCGCGCGACGATATCCTGCGCCGCCTGCATGCGGCCGCTCAAGGTGATTTCGTGATCGCCTTCTACAACCCTGTGTCCAAGACCCGTCGCACGCTGCTGGCAGAGGCGCGGGATATCTTGCTGGAGCATCGCCCGGGCGACACACCTGTCATGCTCGCCACATCGCTGGGCCGCCCCGAAGAGCATCTGCGCTACCGGCGCCTCGATGCGCTGGAGGTGGACGAGGTGGATATGCTGACAGTCGTGCTTGTGGGTTCGTCCAATTCCCGGCTGGCCGCCCTTGGGGAGGGGCCGCGCATGTTCACGCCGCGCGGCTATGCGCGCAAAATCGATGGGGATCTGTCGGGCAAGGGCCGCATGAGTATTTCTGGCAAGATGAAGCAGGGAGGGGGCGCGCCATGACGGTGTATTTCATTGGGGCAGGCCCGGGCGACCCGGAGCTTTTGACCAAGAAGGCAGAGCGTGTGATCGGCGAATGCCCCGTGTGTCTTTATGCGGGATCGCTGGTGCCTTCTGAGGTTGTGGGCTGTGCGCCAGAGGGCGCGCGGGTTCTCGACACCGCGCCGATGACGCTGGACGAGACCCATGCCGAGATCGTGGCCGCCCATGGCCGTGGTGAGAACGTGGCGCGGGTGCATTCGGGCGATCCGTCGCTCTACGGGGCCATTGCCGAACAGATCCGGCGGCTGCGCGCGGACGGCATCGACTATCAGATCATCCCCGGCGTGCCCGCCTATGCCGCCGCGGCTGCCGCCCTGGGCCAGGAGCTGACCATCCCGGAGATCGGTCAATCCATCGTGCTGACCCGCGTGTCGATGAAGTCCACCTCCATGCCGCCGGGGGAGACGCTGGAAAACTTTGCCCGCACAGGTGCGACGCTGGCCATTCACCTAGGGATTCGCAACCTGCGCGCCATTGAGCGGGAATTGACGCCCTACTACGGCGCAGAGTGCCCGGTTGTGGTGGGCTACCGCGTCGGCTGGCCGGATCAGATGTTCATTCGCGGCACCCTCAGCGATATCCGAGAGAAAGTGCGCGCGGAAAAGCTGACCCGGACCGCGCTCATCCTCGTGGGCCCGGTTCTGGGCGAGATCGAGGATTTCAAGGACAGCGCGCTGTATGATCCGACGATGGAGCATGTGTTGCGCCCGAAAGCCACCGCCGAATAAACACTGGATTTTCATAAATTTTAAGCGTGATCTGTCTAGGAGAGGGCGTACTGTCCGACTCAGTCCCCAAGACCGGAGCTGCCCTTCATGTCGACGTTTCTGCCACCAGATGTGCAAGCGGGCCTTGATGCCGCGCGCAAACAGGCCCTTCGATCCAACACCCGTCTGCGCGTTCAGGCAGGAGACCGGATTTTTCCGGTGCTTGAAGCTTGGGAGAACGGCTTTTCACTGGAGTTGGGAGAGGATGACACCCTACGGGGGCGTGTGGACCTCTATGATGGCGCGCGCCACCTGTCGCAATGCCTGATTGTTGCCTCCGAAGAAGATGGCGACATGATGCGGTTTGAATACAAGCGCATGACCGAGGCCAGCGACACCCAGCCGCTCGATTTTGTCCGCGCCGATGATGCGCCTGTGGCTTTGATCGGCAGCCTGTAGGGCCCTGATACCGCTTTGGTCGCACCGACCTTTCGGTCACAGGCGGCGGGTCAGATGCCGTCTCATCCTGCCGATCATTGCAGGTCGGAAAACGCCGCTTTGATCCGGTTTACGGCCTCTTCCACCCGGCAGCGCGAGGTGCCCACGTTGAAGCGCAGGCAGGTTTCACCGCCGGTGCCGAACTCGTGTCCGATAGAGGGCGCGATGCGGGCGTCCTCCTTGATCCGACGCAAGACCTCTTCCATCTCCATCCCGGTGCCCGAGAAATCGACCCAGGCCAGATAGGTGGCTTGCATCGGCATCGCCGAGAGGCCGGGGACCTGCGCACTCCCGTCCAGAAACAGCCGGGCGTTTTCATGTAGGTAGATCATCAGATCGTCCACCCAGGCCGCGCCCTCTGGCGAATAGGCCGCGCGGGTGAGTTCGACCCCCAGAAGGTTGGGTTGCGTTTGATGCGCGAGAAGGTGATCGCGGAACGCGCGGCGCTTTTCGGCATCCGGGATCGTGACGGTGCCAAGCCGCGCGCCCGCCACGTTGAAGGTCTTGGAGGCGGCGGTCAGCACGAATGTCCGGTGCGCGGCCTCTGGCGCTGCAACAAGGTAGGGCGTGAAGCTGTTTCCGGGAAAGACCAGATCATGGTGGATCTCGTCGGCCATCATCAGCAAGTCATGCTTTTCACAGAAAGCCGCCAGCTGGCGCAATTCCTCTGGTGTCCAGATCCGGCCCGCCGGGTTGTGGGGCGAAGAGATGATCATCGCTGTCTCGCGGCCCGTGAGCCCCGCCTCGAGCGCGTCGAAATCCATGTGAAAGACGCCGTCGCGAAGGGCGAGCGGGCTTTCGTGGACGGTGCGACCGGCGCGAATAATCTTGTTGATGAACTCGTGATAGACCGGGGTGAAAATGATGATCTCGTCGCCGGGCGCCGTGAATGTCTCAAGCAGGGCCGCGATGGCGTGGCCCAACCCGCCGGTGCTGGTCATAATGTCGGGGTCGACCTCCCAGCCGTGCCGGTGCTTCATCCACCAGGAAATTTGCGCATTCATCGCCGCGTCGCCTGCGAAATAACCGTAATTGGCCTGTTCGATCAGACGGCGCAGCGCATCGTTGAGAAACTCGGGCGCGCGGAAGTCCATGTCGGCCACCCACATCGACAAGGCATCTTCGGCGCTCACCCCGGTGAAGCGTTCCAAGCCATCCCATTTGGTGGAATTCGTGCCGCGGCGGTCGATGCGTTCGTCAAACATGGGCGTCCTTTCTGATGTCGCAGGCTATAGCTAATGGAATGTGGCGCGGCTGCAAGAGGCGTTGCACGTGGGCCGATGCTGTCCTAAATGAAGTCGCATGATATTGCCTATCCTGATCCATCCTGACCCGCGCCTCAAAAGGGCCAGCGAAGACGTGCCCGACCTGAGCGACGCGTTGCGCGAGTTGGCCGACAACATGCTGGAGACGATGTATGACGCGCCGGGCATTGGGCTTGCCGCGCCTCAGATCGGGGTGCTGAGCCGGTTGATCGTGCTGGATTGTGCCAAGGACGAAAAGAAGGACCCCCGCCCGCTGGTGATGTTCAACCCGCGTGTGGTCGCGCAGTCCGACGACACCAACGTGTACGAGGAAGGGTGTCTTTCGATCCCGGATCAGTTTGCCGATGTGACCCGGCCCAAAGTGGTGGATGTCACATGGATGGACCGCGACGGCAAGGAGCAGAGCGAGACATTTGACGGTCTTTGGGCCACATGCGTGCAGCACGAGATCGATCATCTGGATGGCAAGCTTTTCATTGATTACCTGGGCCCGATCAAGCGCCAGATGATCACCCGAAAGATGCAAAAGCTCAAACGCGAGAAGGCGCGGGTCTGACGCGATGGCGCCGCGCCTGTGCCTGCCTTGGCCGGATCAGCGCCTGCGGACGCCAGCGGCCCTGGTGACCGAGATCACCGATGACATCCGCGATATCTGGACCGACATGATCGACACGATGGAGGCGATGCCGGGCGTCGGGCTGGGGGCCAACCAGATCGGGTTCCTCAAGGCGCTGGCGGTGGTGGATGCCAGCGACACGCGCGGGCAGGCGGTGCGTCTGGCCAACCCGGAGGTGATCGCCGCGAGCGAGGATCTGCGCGTTCATGAGGAAGGCAGTCCCAACCTGCCCGGCGTGTCGGCCAAGCTGAAGCGGCCGCGCGTGGTCACGGTGCGCTACATGGATGAAACGGGGGCGCAGGTGGAACGGGAGTTTGCCGATCTGTGGTCCACCTCGGTGCAGCATCAGATCGACCATCTGGCGGGCCGGATGTATTTTGATCGTCTGAGCAAGGTAAAGCGGGACATGCTGTTGCGCCGCGCGCAAAAGGCCAAGCGCTGATGCGGGTGGTGTTCATGGGCACGCCGGAATTTTCCGTGCCGGTGCTGGAGGCGCTGGTGGCGGCCGGTCACGAGATTGCCGCCGTCTACTGCCAACCGCCGCGGCCTGCCGGGCGGGGCAAGAAAGACCGGCCCACGCCGGTCCACGCCTCCGCAGAAGCCCTGGGGATCGAGGTGCGCACGCCGGTGTCCTTGAAAGAGGAACACGCCCGATTTGCCGCCCTTGAGGCGGATGTCGCGGTGGTGGTGGCCTACGGTCTGATCCTGCCACAGGCGATCCTCGATGCGCCCCGGCTGGGCTGTCTCAATATTCATGCCTCGCTCCTGCCGCGCTGGCGGGGGGCGGCGCCGATCCACCGGGCGATCATGGCGGGGGATGCGCAGACGGGCGTGTGCATCATGCAGATGGAGGCGGGGCTGGACACGGGCCCTGTGCTCTTGCGCGAGGCGACACTGATCGGGGCCACGGACACCACAGGCACGCTGCATGACCGGCTGTCCGGGATCGGGGCGCGCTTGATTGTAGAGGCCTTGGCGCGCCATTCCGATCTGACCGCCGAGGTGCAACCCGGTGCGGGCGTGACCTATGCCGAAAAGATCGACAAGGCGGAGGCGCGGTTGGATTGGTCCGCACCTGCCGCTGAGGTGGACCGCAAAATTCGCGGCCTGTCGCCGTTTCCCGGGGCGTGGACGGATTTTGATGGTCAGCGGCTCAAGTTTCTCAATTCGCGCGTGGCGGAGCGCACAGGTGCGCCCGGTGAGGTGCTGGATGACCAGATGACAATCGCTTGCGGGTCCGGGGCCGTTGAGGTTTTGCGCTTGCAACGGGCGGGCAAGGGGCCGCAGGATCGGGACACGTTTCTGCGTGGTCTGCCCATCGCCCCCGGCACGCGGCTTTGAAAAGGATCGCCCATGTTTCTACAGCTTTTCGGAACGGTCGTGATTGCGGGCATCGTGGGCTATGCCAGCGAGCGGTCGGGCTTCACCCATAATGGCTACATCCAGTCGATCATCATCTGCGTGGGTGGGGCGTTTTTGTTTTACTTTATCCGCATCATGTTCGGCCTGGGCTTTGGGTCGCCGGGGTTTGACGCGATCCTGTCGTCGATTGGCGCGTTGATCATCGTGCCCACCCATTGGCGCGGGCGCAAATAGGCCAGAGGCCTCCGGCGGGAGTATTTCTGGCAAGATGAAACCGGGGCCCGGTCCGCTATGATGTGGGCTTGAAGGGTTTCATGCCTGCGCGGGCCAGTTCGTCGGCGCGTTCGTTTTGGG
>JBCBWJ010000240.1:0-5429 GCA_039817165.1 Pseudomonadota bacterium
AGCGGCAGGGATGCCGTGCCGCCCTTTTTCCGGACCCGGAGCGACGTCTCGTAGAACGTGCGAAGCCGAATCGTGCCGCCACCTTCCCCCGAGGCCTCGGCGGCATTCTTCAGAAGGTTCTGGAAGACTTGCAGCATCTGATCCTGGTCAACGAAGGTCGGGGGCAACGACGGGTCATAGGCCTCTTCGATCGTCATCCCCGAGGCAAAGCCGACCGAGGCTGTCTTGCGCGCGCGTTCCAGCAAGTCGTGCACGTTGATCGGCCTGCGATCCGGCGGCGAGAGGTTCCCGAACTGCTCGACCTGTTCGAGCAGTTTCAGAATCCGGCGCGTCTCCTCGACGATGAGATCCGTCAGGTCCTGATCCTCGCCTGAGAGGTTCATGCTCAGAAGCTGGGCCGCCCCCGTAATCCCAGCCAGTGGGTTCTTGATTTCGTGGGCCAGCATTTCGGCCATGCCAATTGCGGATTTGGCCGCCGCCTTGACCGATTTGCTCTGTGTGATGCGCCCTGCCAGCTCTCTGGGTGAAATCAGGATCAGCATCGACCCGGGCGCGCCGCTCATGGGCGCGATCTGAAGGTTACACTGCATTGGTGCCCGGTCGCCGGTGCCAATGTCGACATCATTGACAAAAAGCGGTGCGCCGGTGTCTCGAGCGCGTTCCATAGCCTGTTCCAGAGGCGCATCAACAGCAAGCCGGTCCCAAATGGGCTGACCGATTATGGTCTTGGCCGAGGACAGCAAAAACGCCTCCGCCGCCGGGTTGAGCCGCGCAATGGTGTCATCCTCGCCCACGATCACCGCAGGCACGGGCAGTGAAACCCAAATGGCATCCTCGGGCGTCGTCATGCCGCCCACCTTTCAGCCGACAGCGCCGCCGGAAGGATCGCAAGCACGCGGTGGGGGTCGCGCTCGGTCAAAACGCTGGCGCGCAAGGTCGCATCCTCCACCACATCGTCCATGTACCAACCCAAATGCTTGCGTGCGACGCGCGTTCCCAACTCTGTGCCGTAGAACGACAGCATGGCCTCGTAATGCGAACACACCATTTCGGCCAACGCATCAGCGCGTGGCACCACAGGGGCCTGCGCGTCGAACAGCGCATGCGCTATCTGCGCCAATTGCCACGGACGCCCCTGCGCCCCTCGCCCGATCATCACTCCGTCCGCGCCAGACAGCGTCAAAGCTTCTTTCGCGGTTTCTGCGTCGGTAATATCGCCATTGGCAGTTACGGGGATTGCGACCGCCTCTTTGACCGCCCGGATCGCCGCCCAATCCGCGCGGCCCTTGTAAAACTGACACCGAGTACGGCCATGGATCGTGATCATCTGAATACCCGCATTCTCGGCGCGGCGGGCCAGCTCAGGCGCGTTAAGCAGTTGATCATCCCACCCAAGCCGGGTCTTCAAGGTCACCGGCACGTCCACAGCCCCCACAACCGCGTCGATCAATTTCAGCGCCAGGTCCAGATCTTTCAACAGCGCGGACCCACTGGCCCCCGATCCGCTTGCCGATGTCACCTTTTTGGCCGGGCACCCCATGTTGATGTCAATGATGCGAGCGCCCTGATCTGCGACTTGCCGCGCAGCTTCGGCCATCCAATGGGCCTCTCGTCCAGCCAGCTGCACGGCGGTGTTTTCGCAAGCCAACCCCAGTTCCGCCTTCTCACGCACGCCGGGTTTGGATTGCACCATCTCTTGACTGGCCACCATCTCGCTCACGACCAGTCCTGCGCCAAACGACGCAACAAGCTGTCGGTATGGCAAGTCCGTGATTCCGGCCATCGGGGCGAGAAAAACGGGCGGGCAAAGCGACGTGGTTGGCAGGCTGACCATCAGTTTGCTTAATCCTTGAGCATGGTACAGGGTTTAGGATCGAGCCGTGGAATTCACAATGTTTTAGACAGATTAGACAGGGACGCAGCAGTTTACCGCCCAATTTATAGGCAGTTTGACCAGCAACACAGCCGGAGCATTCCTGCTTGCCAGCCACTTTGACCTCACGATATCAAACGTCATGTATCAAGTTGCCCATTTCATCGCGACCACTGGCTACGTGGGCCTGATCAGGCCAGCCCCGGGCACGTGGGGATCACTGGCGGCTTTGCCGTTGGCATTGGGCATACACAGCCTTGGCGGAACCGGGCTGCTTATCGTGGCGACACTTTTGTTTTTTATCATAGGAATATGGGCCACAGCTAAGGTCACATCGGGACAAGCTGACCATGATCCATCCTATGTCGTAATCGATGAGGTCGTAGGCCAGTGGATCGCACTTTGGCCTGTATCGCTTGGCGCGATGCACAGCGGCGCCAGCGTGATGGACCTGTGGCCTGGTTGGCTGGTCGCCTTCGTGCTGTTCCGCCTTTTCGACATCACCAAGCCCGGCCCCATTGGTTGGGCGGATCGGCGCAACGACGCAACAGGTGTGATGCTGGATGATGTTGTGGCCGGCGTTTTCGCCGCTATCGGCGTAGGCGCACTGGCCTATCTCGCCCACGGGATTTTGGGCCTGTGATCGCAGAACAGGTTCTCAATGCCGCGCGGGCTTCTGGTGTGAAAATCGCCACTGCCGAAAGCTGTACCGGTGGCATGGTGGCGGCCGCTCTCACGGACATTGCCGGGTCATCCACAGTGGTTGAACGTGGCTTTGTAACCTACTCAAATGAAGCGAAAAAAGAACTTCTAAATGTATCTGACGAGACGCTCGAAAGCCACGGTGCTGTTTCTGAAGAAGTCGCTCGCGAAATGGCAGATGGCGCGCGGCAAAACGCACCTGTTGATCTAACAGTCTCGATCACGGGGATTGCGGGCCCCGGCGGATCGGAGTTCAAACCAGAAGGCCGGGTCTGTTTCGGAGTGTCGCACACCAGGCGCACGACGCACACTGAAACGGTAGAGTTCGGCGCGCAAGGCCGGGCCGAAGTGCGTAGGTTGGCACGTGATCATGCACTTCAACTGCTTCTCCAGGCGCTGTCTCAGGATCCGTAGAGATCGGCCGCACGGGCCTCAAATGCTCGGACAATTCGGCGCATCGCTTCGTAAAAGAACACTTCAGCTGCGGATTGCAAAATCCTGTTTCGAAACGAAAAATCAACGTCGAATTCCACCGTACAGCCGTCATGGGCGGGCGCAAAGCTCCAATTGGAGCGCATGTATTTGAACGGCCCGTCTATGTATTCCGTTTCGATTTTGCGCGCGTCATCCCACAGCACAACACGGCTTCCAAACTTCTCTCGGAATACTTTGAAGCTGATCACAAGATCGGCGTCCATAACCCGCGCACCATCCTCGCGGGCCTCAATGCCACGTACCCGCGCTGCTGCCGTCCAAGGAAGAAACTTGGGATACGCCTCAACGTCTGCCACAAGGTCGAACATCTGATCCGCGGAAAAGGGAAGATGTCGGGTTTCGGAATGGCGTGGCATTTAAAGGCGGCACCTTGGACAGATGTGAAGTAGCACTGTATGTCTTAGACTAGGCCCAAAACTTCAAGCACTTAGGCCCAAGCTGCGACAAAACGAAGAGGCCCATGAACCCAAGATGGCTTTTCCGCATGGCCAAATGGGCCCACACCCCACCCGGCACCGGGAGAGTTGTGCTGGTTTTGGGGATTGTGGCGGCCTGCCTCATTTTCTTCGGGATTGAAAAGCTGTTTGGCCTTCCCGAGTGGATGGCAGTGGACCCCTCGCGCAAAACCCGTTTTCCCATAGAGTAGCGTCTACACCAGAAAAACCGTGTCGAGATAGTGGGTCAAACGATCCAGATCGACAAGAATTCCCGTTCCGTTCAACTGCGCGCGAGGCATGGTCGCGATGACCTCCGGAGTGGGCTCGCGCCCATCTTTCAGACGACCCTGCAACATGTGATAGTCCAAACCGCATTGCCCTGAGGTGCGCCAATAATCTGGCGAAATATGCGCCGAAAAAATCTCCAGCACCCTTGTCCCAGGTTGACAGAAAACGAGATTGGTCAGTCCGGCCCCGTGCGGCGAGACCACACATTCCGCTTCCGCCATCATGCGGGCGAATTCAACGATGCTGTGCTCTTCAGCGAAAACCTCTTCAAAGCCGCGTTGCAGGAGAACATCGCCCACCTCTTTGCCGTTGACAAACCGCCGACGTTCAGACCTTTGCCGACTGATGTAAAGACGTCGGCGCGGGCGCTTGGGTGGCTCAAAATCACCCAAGAAAAACGCACGCAAAAGGGCAAAATTCGACGGATGTGTCGCATGATCCTTGCGAGGCGCGCTGACCATTTCAAAGCTGTCACAGGAGATGAATGTCCCGATCTTGTTGCGCGAGTAGCACCGGTCAAACGGAATGCCCAACATGTCCAGCACCTCACGGTGAAACCCTTGACGGGTATCAGTGAAAATCAAACTGTCGAACCGCGTCAGATCAAGACCCGCCGCTCGCATTTGTAAAAGACGCGGAAGGGTATCGAGGATCCAATGGGCATAAATGACGGCTCCGGGTGCAACCCCGATAAAGCAGTGACCGGGCAAATGGATTGGTTCCGCCTGGGCCATAAGCGGGGCCAGCAGTTCGGCTCCTTTACGTGTCAGTTCACCCACCGTGCCATCGTCATTGAGCATCACGTGCTGAAAATTTGTCAGATTGTGCCGTGACGCACCGCCGGAGTGGTGCCGCATTGGCGGGATGGCATGCGACATCTCTTTGAAACGAGGCGGAACATGCGTTTGGCTGTCGGTCTTGGCCGGTGCGAATTCCGCGCAATAGCGCTCAACCAAAAGCGTGGTCGCAACAGAAGCACTCTGCCCTGTCTTGAGGGGGGCACCGATGCGTGCGCGCAGACCCGTCACCATCCATTCAGGGAACTCACCGCGCTTTTGAACATCGTCCGCCTCGGCAAGAGCCAGAAGGCCAAGCGCCTTACCACGTTCTCCGACCTGTCTGAAATCGTATTTTGGGGCTGTGGCCCTTAGTATTCCATAGACTTCATCGAGGAAATCCGTGCGCGGATCATACGGCATTTTTTGAGGCCTATGTCCCTGAGCCCGTGCATCTACGGGAAGTTGGCGCACCTGAGAGGATTCGAACCTCTGGCCTCTGCCTTCGGAGGGCAGCGCTCTATCCAGCTGAGCTACAGGTGCATTACCGACGCATATATCGGCACCAGTGGACCTGTGCAATCGGCAAAACCGATGCTCTCAACCACACGCCGCCTGCCAAAAATTAAGGGGCCACCACCCGTTTGGGTGAAGGCCCCTTTTTGTTCAGTACCTGATATCATCAAACGGCCGAACGGCCGAAAGATCAGACCGGGTTGCCGTACTTGTCGTAAACGACTTCGGGCACGATAACTTCTTGCTGCTGCTGTTGCTGCTGAGCACATGCTGCCAGCGTAGCACCAACGGCCACAAGTGTAAGAACTTTAACCACCTTCATTGGGCAGCTCCTTTCGCATT
>JBCBWJ010000241.1:0-5421 GCA_039817165.1 Pseudomonadota bacterium
CATCGCCGTGGCCCAGAACCACGATGTCGCAGATATCCATGAAAAGCCCGTTTTCAACAACACCCGGGATCTGGTTGAGCACCGAGGCCAGCTGCCGCGCGTTGCCGATCCGGCCCAGGTGCAGATCAAGGATATAATTCCCCTCATCTGTCACATAAGGTTGCGATCCGTTCATGCGCAGGGTGGTGTCGCGGCGGAGCACATCCATGGAAATGAGGAACTCTTCGATCAGGCTCTTGGTGGTCTGCCAGCCAAAGGGGATCAGCTCGACTGGCAAAGGAAACGCCCCAAGCGTACCCACTTCCTTGCCCACATCGGCGATCACGATCATCTGGTCGCTGGCCGTCGCCACGATCTTTTCCTGCAAGAGCGCGCCGCCGCCGCCTTTGATGAGGTTCAACTCACTGTCAAATTCGTCCGCACCGTCGATGGTGATGTCGAGCCACTTGGCCTCATCGAGGCTGATCACCTCAATGCCCACATCGCGCGCCAGTTCCGCCGTCCTGGTCGAGGTGGGCACCCCGCGAATGCTCAGACCATCTTCGCGCACCAATTCCCCCAGACAGCGGACCATCCAGGCGGCCGTGCTGCCTGTGCCGAGGCCCACGCGCATCCCGTCTTCGATATAGTCGACAGACCGCTTGGCCGCGACGAATTTGGCTTTGTCGATCGGTGACAACTCTCCGGACATAGCAGCCTCTCCCCAAAGGTGTTGGTTGGCTTATAGAGCCTTTGTCAAAAGGGCGCGAGGGGCAATCTCCGGATCACATCAGAAGGCAACGGGGGGTGCCAATGGTGCTAGTAGAACGCGTAAATCGCGGTGCGTACGCAACGATGATACCTCTCGAACACAACCCTAAGCTGCCGAAAATATTGGACATTCTAACGCGGGCGGGATAGCCATCAATGCATATTCAAAAAGGTTAGTCACTCAATATTAAAATACGTATTCGCAGCCGCAACATGTCTGGTCACATCTTTCACAAGCGCGTCCGCCCAAGATGTCGAAGTTACCGGAACCGCGATCTTCCAAGACTCGGCGCCAGCAGATCAGATGCTCAACGCAAATGGCTTGAGCCAACAAGAAGACATCAGCATCGGGCTTGTCATGTCCGGCAACCCGCCAATCGTAGTCAAAACAGCAGACGTCATGATAGCAGACTACGAGGTGACCGATTACGTGTTCTCCGTCGGAAAATACAGCGTTGCACGTTCGGGCGGGCCACAGGGCTGTAGTCTGGAATTGAGGTCCATTTCCACCGGTACGGGTGCTGATGTTTTGTCATTGCTCTGCCGTGTTCGTACCGCAGGGCAGAGTGATTTTGCGGATCTCGGAACTGTCCGACTGTTGATCCAATACCCTCAGGGCCAGCTTCAGTCCCAGGGCATGGATGATCCGGCCATATTGGAACGGCCAGAGCTTTATGCCAAGCAGAGCGAAGGCGGCTGGGCAGTCGTCCACGACTTTCAAATTTACAACACTGGCCTCAACGCACCACGCGCGAGTGCGTCTTCACGCATGATCGTGGATTTCATTTTGAATTGAATCGGGCGTCCGCATCGAAGGTCGGATGACAATGTCGGGCGCCTGTACGCGCCCGGCTTACAACGTGACGATTGGTCGGTTCTAACGGCCGCACCGTCGACATCCAAATCGCCCAAAAGATATTCGCAGCATTCGCAAATTCGGTCGTTTTCAAGCAGGTCTGCATCGGCGAAATCCCGTACTTGCCCCTAATGACCGACCCGTACCGCCTCCATTGGGTGCCCGATAATGCCTCGCTTGTGATCCGGCTCGCGCTGGAGGAGACGGGCGTCCCCTACGAGGCGCAGTTGGTAGACCGTTCGGCGGGGGCGCACAAAGGGGCGGCATATCTTGCGCTCAATCCGGCCGGCCTGATCCCTGCACTTGAGACACCGGATGGACCGATATTTGAAACCGCCGCCATCCTGCTATGGCTGGCGGACAGGCATGGCGCAATGGCACCTGCACCCGATCACCGCGACAGGGGTGCGTTTTTGAAATACCTCTTTTTCATTTCCAACACGCTGCATGTCGCGGCGCGTATGCGGTTTTACCCGGCGCAGTACGCAGGAGACGATGACACAGCACAGGCGGCCCTGAGGACAAACCTCAAAGGCGAATTACGGCAGCACCTGACCCTGTTGGACAGGGCCTACGCAACCGGCGATGGCGGCTTGGGCACTACGATCACGATCGTGGATGTTTATCTCGCCTGCATTTGCCGCTGGATCGCGCTATACCCCACCGGGGAAGCAAAGGAATGGTGCGATATCTCTGACTGGCCGCACATACAGGCGATGGCGCAGCGGCTCGAAGAGCGTGCATGCACCCGTGCGGCCATTTCCGCGGAAGGGCTGGGACCTCAGCCATTTACAAAGCCACAGAAACCCACGCCCCCGGAAGGTCAGGTGATGTAATGTTTCTGTCCGTGTTCGACATGTTCAAGGTGGGCATTGGCCCGTCCTCATCCCACACGATGGGGCCGATGGTGGCGGCGGGTCGGTTTCTGGACCTTATGCGCGCCTCGCCCTTTGGGTTTCACGGGGTGAAGGCGTCTTTGCACGGGTCACTGGCCTTTACAGGTGTGGGCCACGCCACAGACCGCGCCACCATCCTCGGCCTCGCCGGGATGGTCCCAGACAGCTATGATCACGCCAAGGCGGAGGCGCTTCTGACCCAGATCCGCGAAACCGGTACTGTCTCGCCGCCCGGTCTGGGTGATCTGGCCTTTAATACGCGCGACGACCTGACCTTTGACTTCGGTCCGCGCCTTCCGGGTCATGCCAACGGGATGATCCTGTCCGCCACGGATGCCCAGGGCGATGTGACCCTGCAAGAAACGTATTACTCCATCGGCGGCGGTTTTGTGATGACCGCGGATGAGCTGGCCGCGGGCCGCAACACCGATCCCGGCGCGCCGGTGCCTTACCCGTTTCAGAACGCCGTCGAGATGCTGGAGATGGCGCAGACCTCTGGCAAGAGCATCGCCGAGATGAAACGTGCCAATGAGATCAGCCGCAGCGGCGCCGACACCCTGCACACCGGCGTGGCGCGGATCTGGGACGTGATGGACGCGTGTATTGAGCGCGGCCTCGTCACGGACGGTGAACTGCCCGGCGGCCTCAAGGTGCGCAGGCGGGCCAAAGGCATCCATGACGCGCTGATCAACGAGCGCGGCGACAACCTCAGCGCCCCGCACAAGATCAACGACTATATCGCCGTCTATGCCATGGCGGTGAACGAGGAAAACGCCGCCGGGGGTCAGGTGGTCACAGCGCCCACCAATGGCGCCGCTGGCGTGGTGCCCGCGGTGATCAAATACTGGCTCGACCATGTGCCGGGGGCCAGCGTGCGGGACGTGGACACGTTCCTTTTGACCGCGGCGGCCATCGGCGGGCTGGTCAAGCACAACGCGTCAATCTCTGGCGCGGAAGCTGGCTGTCAGGCGGAGGTGGGCAGTGCGGCGGCCATGGGCGCGGCAGGGCTCGCCGCTGTTCTGGGCGGCACCCCCGAACAGATCGAAAACGCCGCCGAGATCGCGCTGGAACATCACCTCGGCATGACCTGTGACCCGGTCAAAGGACTGGTGCAGGTGCCCTGCATCGAACGCAATGGGCTGGGTGCGATGAAAGCCGTGACCGCGGCGAGCCTCGCCCTGCGCGGGGATGGCTCTCATATTGTCTCGCTCGATGTGTGCATTGAGACGATGCGCCAAACCGGCGAGGACATGGCCGAGCGCTACAAGGAAACCTCTCTCGGCGGGTTGGCCGTCAACGTGCCGAACTGTTGATGGGCGGCGAGGCCCGCACCGGTCTGGGCCTCGGTCTGATGGTCGCCTTTGCGCTCTTTGCGCCGTTCATGGATGCTCTGGCGAAACTCATCGGCGACAGCGCGGCCGTGGGCCAGATCGCAACCATCCGTTTTGTCGCGCAAAGCGTTCTTCTCTTGCCGTTGACCATCATGTTCGGCTGGCTGCACCGGCCGGACCTGCCGGAATTGGGCCTGCACATGGCGCGCGCCGCCCTGTTGCTGATCGCGACCGGGTTTTTCTTCACCGCGCTGCGCTTCATGCCCATGGCCGACACGATCTCGATCTTTTTCGTGGGGCCGTTTTTCGTGCTGCTCTTGGGGCGGCTCTTTCTGGGCGAGACGGTGAGCGCGCGAGGCTATGCCGCCTGTGCGGTGGGTTTCACCGGCGCGCTGATCATCATTCAACCCAAATTCACCACCGTGGGCCCCACCGCGCTCTTTCCGCTGGTCACGGCGGTCTGTTTCGCCATCTACCTCGTGCTCACCCGGCAAATGGCCACGCGGATGCACCCGATCACGATGCAGGTCTACACGGGCTTTGCCGCCCTTTTGCTCGCCGTGCCGGTGCTCTGGGCCTTTGACGGGTCGGGCATTGGCCCGCTGGACCCGATCTGGCCGGACCAGGAGACGCTCATTTTGCTGCTCATCCTCGGTGTGGTGGCCACGATCAGCCATGTGATGATCAGCTTTGCGCTCTCTATGGCACCGGCCTCTCTGGTGGCCCCGGTGCAGTACCTTGAGATCGTCAGCGCCACAGCCCTTGGGTTTTTCATCTTCGGCGATGTGCCCGGGCCTTACACGTATGTGGGCGTGGCGCTGATTGTCGGGGCGGGTCTTTTCGTGTTGGCAGGCGAAACCAGACCGCGCCGCAAACGCGTCACCGGGCGCTAGATCCCCCCTCCCACCGCGAGGACGTGGCAAGCAGCGCCGCAACCATCTGTGGGAAAACGGCGCGCGGCAGCATCAAAAGCATCTTCGGCGCCGTCACCGCGATATCAATCGGCCCTGTCGCCTCATTGGACGTGCCCACTTGACCATCAGGGGCAAAGTGCAAACCGCCAATGGGCCACTTCAACCCGTCCGACACCCCCTCCACCGCGCCCATGGGAAACAGCGACACAGTCGTCCCCGCCGCCACATCAAGGCGCAAGGTGGGCGGGCATAAGACCAGGATCTCGTGCGCCCCAAGCAAAATACATCGCTTTTGAGGGAACCGGACAAGCGTGTTGATCACCGCAAGTTGATGATCCACCCGCGCGCCGGTGAACCCTACACCAATCACCAAAGGAGCGGATATTTCACGCAGCGCTTTCTCAAAATCCGTGCTGTCCTGTTCGGCGATATGATGCAGCCGGTCTTCCGAAAGGGCCGCACGCGCCTTATCTGTAATGCTATCGAAGTCGCCTATGGTGGCCACCGGCGCGTGACCAAAGGCCAGCGCCCGGTCCGCACCGCCATCTGCGGCCACCAGGGTGGGCGCATGGGCCAAAGCAAGGTTAACGTCGCTTGCGTCAACCTGACCGCCACCAACAAGGGTGATTGGATCTTGAGAGGAAACAATCAATTTTAACTTGCCCTAATTGTCA
>JBCBWJ010000242.1:0-5420 GCA_039817165.1 Pseudomonadota bacterium
CGCGATGATCAGTGACATGTTACTGCGGCCCGGGGGCAGCTTTCGCCACGATGGTGAAACGATGACCTTGCCGCATGCCCATCTGGTCTGGTGGGCGGGCGGCAACCCGTTTCACCACCATCAGGATCTGGGTCGCCTGCATCGCGCGTTCCAGACACCGGACACCATCATCGTCAATGAAATCGGCTGGACCGCCACCGCGCGCCACGCCGACATCGTGCTGCCCGTGGCCGCCCCCCCGGAGCGCATGGATTTTGGCGCGGGCCGGACCGACAACATCCTCGTGCCCATGCCCAAGGCGGTGGACCCTCCGGGCGAGGCGCGGGTCGAGTATGACATCTACACCGAGCTTGCCCGTCGATTGGGACTTGAGCAGGAGTTCACGGAAGGTCGCACGCAAGAAGACTGGCTGCGCCATTTGTGGGACGAGACCCGCGCGAATGGCGCAGCACAGGGATACAGCGTGCCCGACTGGGACACCTTCATTGCAGGTGACATCCTGGAGTTTCCCGATCCGACCCCCGACCGCGTGTTCCTGTCAGAGTTCCGCGCCGATCCCGATGCCCATCCCCGTGAGACGCCCAGTGGCCGGATCGAGCTTTTTTCCGACGCCGTGGCGGCGATGGGTTTGGCGGAGTGTGCGGGTCATGTCGCGTGGACCCCGCCGCGCGACCAGACGGACACCAGATACCCGCTCGCGCTGATCTCCGGTCAGCCGGGCACGCGGCTTCACAGCCAATTTGACAGTGGTGCAACCAGCATGGCCGAAAAGGTTGCAGGTCGTGAACCTGTCCTGATCCATCCGTTGGATGCCGCATCGCGGGGGATTGCCACGGGTGACGTGGTGGAGGTGTTCAATGATCGTGGGCGTTGCCTTGCCGGGGCGCGCGTGACCGAGGACGTGATGCAGGGCACGCTCTTTCTCTGGACCGGGGCGTGGTATGATCCGGATTTCGAGGACCCCCATAACAGGGACCGCCACGGCAATCCCAACACGCTCACCCATGATATGCGCACGTCGGAATGGACCCAAAGCCCGGCGGCGCATTCCGCAAGGGTCGGGCTGCGCAAGCTGGATGGCCCCGCCCCGCCCGTGCGCGCGTTTGACCCGCCCGAGGTCTTGCCCGATCCGAGGGGCCGCGGATGACGACGGATCCCAAATCCCGCGTGGACAGCACCCTGTCCAAGGGCCTTTCCATCCTCGAGGTCCTGACCGCGACCAAAGGCAGTGTCGGCGTCTCTGCGCTGTCGCGTGAGTTGGGTCTCACCAAGTCCAACACGTTCCGACTGCTGCAGACCTTGGTCGCACTGGGCTATGTGCGTCACGAGCCGGACAAGACCTATTCCGCTACGCTCAGGACCTGGCAGATGGGCCGTGCCGTGGTGGAGAACCTGAACCTGCGCACGGCGGCCGCCCCGATGATGCGCTACCTTGCCGAGGAAACGTCCGAGACGGTCTATCTCGCCGTGCAGGACCGGCTGGATGTGGTCTATATCGACAAGATCGAAAGCCTGAAGCCGATCCGGTCGTGGAACCCCATCGGAGGCACAGCGCCGCTCTATTGCGTGGGCACCGGCAAGGCGATCCTCGCTGCGCGTTACGGGCAATTGCGCGCGGCCATTGCGCCAGTGCTCACAGCCCACACTGACCGCACGCTGACGGATGTCAAAGCGCTGGACCATGACATGTCCCAGACCCGTCTGCGCGGCTATGCCATCGATGCCGGAGAGTTCCGCGCCGGCATCAAGAGCTTTGGCGCGGCGATTGTCCTGCCCGATGGTGGTGTCGTCGGCGCGCTGGGCATCTCCGTGCCGGACGTCAACCTGTCGACAGGCGACGAGGACCGCATCGGCGCGCTTGTTCAACATGCGGCCTCTGCCACGTCGAACGCGCTGTCACGGCTCTAATCCGCACCGGCTCAGGCGGGCTTGCGTGCCACCAGAAACCTGCGCGGCGGTCTTGCAGGATAGTTCCCGCGCTCGGTGATCTCGAAGCCCGCGCGCGTCACCTGGTCTTCCAGATGCGCAACATACATGAACCCCACATAGGGCGCTTTTCCAAATGTCTGCATCACGGGCAACGCGATCCGTGTCGCGAAATATTCAAGGTTGCCCTCACCCGGTCCGGGTCTGCAAAACGTCTTTGACACAAAGAGCCCGCCCGGCCGCACCAGACCCGCGATTTGCGCCATTGCTGTCGGCAGATCCTCGATCAGGTGCAAGAGGTTGAACGCCATCACCACGTCGAACGGCCCGTCGTCCCGCAGGGTGTCAGAGCCCGGCTCGGCGGTCAGGAACCGGACGTTCTGCACGCCCGCGTCCGCCGCTTTCTTGCGGCCCACCTCGATCATGGCATCGGAAAAATCCGTCGCCGTGATCTCGCGCGCGGCCCCGGCCAGTGCGAGCGCGGTTGTCCCTGTGCCGCAACCCAGTTCCAGCACGCGATCCTCAGGGCGAAGATGCGCCCGCACCCGGTCCAGCGTCTGCTGGTAGGCTGTTTCATCCTTGACCGGCGTTTTGGCGTATTTCGCCGCGACGTTGTCCCAGAATTTGTCTGGCGCAATCATGTCCATCTCTCCTTACCCCGCCACACGGTGGCCGCGGTTTTGCATGCAGACGATCACCATCCGTTTGCGCTCTTTGGGTGTTTGCAGCGTATCCGCCAATACCCCGCCAATCGCCCCTGCAATCGCCCCTTCGGCTGCGTCGCCGTCGTCATCCACCGCGCCCAGAGCCGCGCCCAACCCGGCGCCAATCAAAACCGCATTCCCGGTTTCACCGTCCACGATCGGTTGGCTGCGGGCAAGGCTTTGACAGGCCGCGAGGTCGCTTGTGTAGGTGGCATTGCGCGTTCCGTCCGTGACGGGCGCATAGCCGGCCCCGGTGTTGGAACAGGCCGCGCCAAGGGCGATCAGGCCCGACAAGCTCATGATTTTGAATGTTGAAAAGGTCATCTCGGTTACTTTCATCTTCGGCCCAGGCGGTGCGGTGACCGGGTGGGCGCTGTTGCGATGACGCTGAAATACCCATGCGTAAGTAAAATAGAAATTGCGGAAATATGTGTATTTGATATGCATATTTGCATGAATTGGACGGCTGTTTCATTCGACTGGAATCAGGTGCGCGCGTTTTGGGCCACGGCGGAGGAAGGCTCTTTTTCCGCAGCGGCCCGTGCGCTGGACCTGACGCAGCCAACCTTGGGCCGACAGGTTGCAGGGTTGGAGGACGCGCTGGGCGTGACACTATTTGAACGGGCAGGGCGGTCGCTGGCCCTCACGGAGGCCGGGCGCGAGCTTTTGGTCCATACCCGCGCCATGGGCGAGGCGGCCCAGCATATCTCGCTCACCGCCTCGGGTGCGTCCCGGGCCATCGAAGGCCTCGTGCGCATCACCGCCGCCGACGTGATGTGCCACACCCTGCTGCCGCCTCTCGTGGCAGAGATCCGCCGCGCCGCTCCGGGCATCGAGATTGATATCGTGGCCGACAACGCCATCACCGATCTGACCCGCCGCGACGCCGACATCGCCATCCGCCACGTTCGCCCGGTGCAGCCCGATCTGACCGCCAAGCTGGTGCAGGAGGCCAAAGGCAGGCTGTATGCCGCCACATCGTACCTTGAGGAAAAAGGCCGTCCCCGCACGCTGCAGGCGCTCGCGGGCTATGATTTTATCAGTTTTGGCGACGTGCCCCTGATGATATCCTTCCTCAACGAAATGGGCATCCCCGTGACGCCCGCCAACCTGCGCGTCGGCTCCAAGAACGGCACGGTCGCGTGGGAACTGGTGCGACAGGGCCTCGGGCTGGCATTGATGAACGAAGACATCGGCACCACCACCCCGGGGATAGAGGCGGTGTTCCCCGACGACCCGCCCATCACCTACCCGGTCTGGCTCGTCACCCACCGCGAGTTGCACACCTCGCGGCGCATCCGCCTCGTCTACGACATGCTCGCCGCCGGGCTGTCTCGGAAAGCGAGTTGACGCCTGGCAGCCCGGCGCGGCTCGTAACCTATGCCGTAGGGTGGGGTTCACCCCACCATCACGTCACCATCACTTCACCGGCGAAACAGATTTTGAACCTTGCGAATTAACGTTCGGTGACCTTTCGCAGAGGTAAAACGTTGCTTTGTGAGTGATTTGAATATGTCGCCCACGTTGGCTCATATTCTTCAGATTGATTGCCCCAAACCGTCCATCCTGGTGGCATAGTCCCCTGAAAGTGGTCCACCGACTGGGATAGATTGCCCCGTAGATTGGAGGATCAGCGATCGCTTGGGAACGAGAGAAGCCCGACGAGATTGTATCAAAGCTTCGGCAACTTGACGTGTTGCAATGCCAAAGTGCGACGGTCGCCGAGGCGGTGCGTCAAATGGCATTGCACCTTTGTTGTGTGTACCATTGACCACCCCCTCATTCCCCTACATATCCCACCCATGACAGCGCTCTCACACATCCGCAATTTCTCCATCGTCGCGCATATCGACCACGGGAAATCCACGCTCGCCGACCGGCTCATCCAGTCCACCAACACGGTGGCCGAGCGGGATATGAAAGAGCAGCTTCTCGACAGTATGGACATTGAGCGCGAGCGCGGCATCACCATCAAGGCCAACACTGTCCGCATCGACTATACCGCGCAGGACGGCGAAACTTACGTCCTCAACCTCATCGACACCCCCGGCCACGTCGATTTCGCCTATGAGGTCAGCCGGTCGATGCGCGCCGTCGAAGGCTCGCTCTTGGTCGTGGACAGCACCCAGGGCGTCGAGGCGCAGACGCTGGCCAACGTCTATCAGGCCATCGACGCCGACCATGAACTGGTGCCTGTGCTCAACAAGATCGACCTGCCCGCCTCCGACATCGACCGCGTCGCCGAACAGATCGAGGACGTGATCGGCATTGACGCCTCCGGGGCCATCGCCGTCTCCGCCAAAACCGGGCAGGGGATCACCGAGACGCTCGAGGCCATTGTCACCCATCTGCCTGCGCCCAAGGGCGACATCACCGCCCCGCTCAAGGCCATGCTCGTCGACAGCTGGTATGACCCCTACCTGGGCGTTGTCGTCCTCGTCCGCATCATGGATGGCCAGCTCAAGAAGGGCGACCAGATCAAGATGATGCAAACCGGCGCCAAATACGGCGTCGACCGCATCGGCGTCTTCCGTCCGCAAATGGAAACGATCGACGCGCTGGGCCCGGGCGAGATCGGCTTCATCACCGCCTCGATCAAACAGGTCCGCGACACCCGCGTAGGCGACACCATCACGCACGAGAAAAAAGGCACGACCGAGCCACTGCCGGGCTTCAAACCCGCGCAACCGGTCGTCTTCTGCGGCCTCTTCCCTGTGGATTGCGCCGAGTTCGAAGACCTGCGCGACGCCATCGACAAACTGGCCCTCAATGACGCGTCGTTCTCTTTCG